>NZ_JBQHVU010000004.1:0-131153 GCF_052064335.1 Candidatus Weimeria sp. HCP3S3_B5
CGCAGAAACCCTTGACACAGGGCATCCAACCAGCTAGTTGGCAGTCAAGCAGAACAAGGATAGGGTGTGTAGCCGAGGCTACTACTTACCCACACAAACTGATGAAGCCTCTTTTTTACAAATGCTTTTTCAACGCGCGTAATCGTGACAAAAAGACATCCCCGCCAGGGGACGGGGATGATAGTATTATTATCTGTTTTATAAAGCTTTAAATCGCATAGACATTATTCTTTGAAATAACAAAGTGGCTGCAGATTTATGGTTAAGGAGTTCCTAACTGTTCTGAAAGACTGACAGAACTATCCGTTGAATCTACACTCACTTTAACTGTGTATTTTCCAGCCTTCTGCCATTTCTTTGATTTCATGTTAGGCACATCCTTTATTGTCTTATAAAGCTCACCAGCTAATCCTGTACTTGTAGAAGAGACGACTGCATCACCCACTTTAAGTACACCGTTTTTGGAGCCTGCTTCTCCTGGAGTCCATTCAACCGTCGTATCATTATCAGTAGGAAGTGATGTGAATACAGCGTCATCTGCACATGCTGTCTGTACTGCGTTCTTGATCTCCTTAGCTGTTGACTCATCTGATGTCACCCTCGACTTCTCCACATATCTCAGATACTGTGGAGCAAGGATTGCAGCGAGTACTGCGATGATTGCGATTACTACGATGAGCTCGATAAGAGTGAAGCCCTTGTTGTTCTTCTTTGCTACCTTTGTGTTCATTTGCATTTTCTCCTTTTCACTGAACACCTGTATCCGCATCTCTTGAGTTAGGATATAGCCGTGGCTTCTCCGTTCATCATGCGCTGATAATCGAGGACAACTGCATAGGATCTGCTCTTCTTATTGCAAGCAGCAATGCCTAAAATTGATGCTTTTATTTATCCTGAAATATAACTAGCCAATCCCGTTTTTTGCTGTTATAATGGGGTTAAAATGACCTGGCAGAGAGGACCAGATACTATCAGGGATGATAGATCTGAATACTATTAGCAGGGGATCTGGCTTCTTAGAGCTGAAGAAGTGCTGTATCATTTTTATCTTGCTGAAGGATCCATTCTCTGAGGGACGCAGCAAGTATTCCTTCAGGAACTACTGCACCGAGGATAAGCATCTGGCTCTTAATGACGGGACCGAGAAGATATTTCTGAATGCCTCAGGCTCTGGCGAGGAAATATCTGAGGGGCTTAGATCACTGCTCTGGTTTATAGCTAGGAACGAAGCTTCCGACAGGTTTACAAGGAGACTCAACGAGCTTGTAAAAGAAAACATCTCACATGAGAAATGGAGGACTGATTATATGACTTTTGCAATGAAGCTTGAAGAGAGCCGAAGGGAAGGAAAAAAAGAGGGGCTTGAGGAAGGACGTGAAGAAGGTAATTTGAGTACTCTTTGTGATCTGGTACTGGACGGAACACTCGATCTATCCTGTGCAGTTGAAAAGGCAAGGAAGTATGGGGTAACAGACGAGGCTGATTTCCGTCGCAGGGCTGCCCTTCTGGGCTATGATCTGACAGGGAAGTGATAAGGTATAAGGATATCAAGCCCCGTCATCCTGATTTGGTTCATGTGTTTTTGGCAGTTGGAAAACTTATGCAGGATTTTTGTAAGGAGAAAGAGAAAATCTATGAAGCTATTCCATATTTCTGATCTGCATATAGGTAAAAGGGTCAGCGGATATTCTTTGATCTCGGATCAGAGATTTATACTGAAACAGATACTTATCCTTATCTATGATGAGAGGCCGGATCTGCTTCTGATATCGGGAGACGTCTACGATTCGAGACAGCCGTCGGCAGAGGCGGTAGAGCTTATGGATGATTTTTTGCGGGAGCTTGCAGAGGCGCATCAGAGCATGGGCCTTGATACCTGTATCATAAGTGGCAATCATGATTCGGCTGAGCGGCTATCATATGCGGGATCGCTTATAGATAAGTCCGGCATACATATTAGCCCGGTTTATGAGGGGAGTATTCGGGTATTCAGCAAGGAGGACGGATACGGTCAGGTGAATTTTTATCTGATGCCATATCTGAGGCCAGCTGATGTCAGGAGATATTTCGGGGATCAGAAGATAGAAAGCTATAATGATGCTATAAGGACTGTGATAGAGCATATGGAGGTGGATGAGGATCAGAGAAATGTGATCCTTGCCCATCAGTTCGTGACAGGGGCATCTACCTGCGATTCTGAGGAGATAATAGTCGGAGGCCTTGATAATATAAGCACAGACCTTTTTTTAAGCTTCGACTATGCAGCCCTTGGGCATATACATGGGCCTCAGAATATTGGCTCCGACAGGATCAGATACTGCGGGACCCCGCTTAAGTATTCCCTGTCGGAAAAGGATCAGACCAAGTCAGTGACCATAGTCGAGCTTGGGGAGAAGGGAAGCCTTTCAGTCACGACAAGGGAGCTTGAGCCGAGACATGATATGAGACAGATCAGGGGACTTTACAATGATCTGATGAGAAGGGACAGCTATGAAGGGACTAAGACCGATGACTATATAGGAGTAGTCCTTACAGATGAGGACGATGTGCCAGGGGCTATAGAGAAGCTTCGCGTGGTCTATCCCAATATCATAAAGCTTTCCTATGATAATAAGAGAGCCAGGGCTTTAGAGGTCATTACAGAGGCCGCGGAGAGCGATCAGATGACAGAGATGGAGCTTTTCTCAGATCTCTATCTGAAGCAGAACGGACAGGAGATGAACGAGGAGCAGAGGACCTATCTGGGCAGAGTGATAGATCAGGTAAAGGAGGGTGAGCAGTGAGACCTGTAAAGCTTGTGATGTCGGCATTCGGACCATATGCCAGAGAAGAGACTATAGATTTTGATAAGCTTGGCAGTGAGGGACTCTATCTCATATCTGGAGATACCGGAGCAGGAAAGACGACCATATTCGATGCCATCACATTTGCCCTGTTCGGTGAGGCAAGCGGAGATACAAGGAAGGCCGATATGCTGAGGTCAAAGTATGCCGAGCCATCCCAGCCGACCTATGTGGCTCTTACCTTTGCTCATAAGGGGGATATATATTCTCTTAAAAGAAACCCCTCTTATATGCGTCCGGCCAGGAGAGGAAGCGGCCAGACAAAGGAAAATGAAAACGCAGAGCTTTCCTTTCCTGACGGCAGGGTCGTATCAGGACGGAAGGTAGTAAATGCTTCTGTGGAGGACCTTCTAGGCCTTGATAAGGAGAAGTTCACCCGAATAGTCATGCTTGCCCAGGGTGATTTCCAGAAGATACTGATAGCCGGAACTGAAGAGAGGATGAGGATATTCAGGGATTTGTTCGGAACAGAGATATTTGACCGGATCTCTAACAGGATAGTTGATGACACAAGGGAGCTGAAGGGCCGTCTGCTTGATACGAAAAAGAGCTCAGAGCAGTACTTATCGGATATCACTTTTATTCCCGGAAGTCCATTCGAGGAGGAGGCAAAGAGGGCCAGGGAGGGACTTCTTACGGCAGAGGAGACTAAGAGTCTGCTTGGTCAGATGATAGAGGCCGATCAGAACAGATACAGGGAGCTTAAGGATAAGAGCGAGACTCTTGGCAAGGAATTAGAGGAGGTAAATAAGGCCATAGGACAGGCCGAGACAATAGAAAAGACCCGTGAGACGCTTGTATCAGAACAGAAAAAGCAGGAGGCGCTTTTAGAGGAAAAGAAGCAGGCTGGAGAGAGGCTTGCCGCGGCCGAGAAGACCGCTTGTGAAAGGGATAAGCTGAGAGAGAACATCACTGTAAAGAAGGAAGGACTTGCAGCTTATGACCAGCTGGCAGAGTCAGATAAAAAAGTCGCTTCATCTGAGGATAAGCTTGCTTCATATAAGAATGAGAATGAGACCCTTGACGCTAAGCTTAAGAGCAGCCTGGCTCAAAAGGAGAAAGATGATGGTATCCTTAAGACTCTTGAGTCAGCAGGCCTTGATATAGAACGTACCAGAAATGAGCTTGAGAGGATAGGGGAGCAGAAAAATAGGATAAGGGAGATAGAAAAGGATTTAAAGGATCTTGACAGAAAGCAGCAGGAGTATGAGAAGAGCAGGATAAGATTTATCAGTCTGCACCAGCTTTCTGATCAGGAAAATGAAAGATACAGACTGGCAAGAGGAGCATTCCTTTCGGGACAGGCAGGTATACTTGCGGAGGAGTATCTGCATGAAGGAAAGCCCTGCCCTGTATGCGGAAGCCTTGACCATCCGGCCCCTGCTGTAAAGTCTGACTATGTTCCTTCGGAAAAGGAGCTGGATGAACTTCAGAAAAAGGCTGAGGCGGCCTCTGAAAAGGAAAGAAAAGCCAGTATAGAGGCCGGCTCTCTTAAGTCTGCGGCTGATACATTAAGGGAGAAGTGCATAGAAAGGATGACCCTTCTTACCGGGGAAGGGGATTTTGATCAGTGCAGGAGTAAGCTTTCTGACCTTGAGAGGGCAGGCAGTGAGAAGGAAAAGGAGCTTACCCTGCGTCTTGAAGAGCTGGAGCAGAAAAGCAGGAAAAGGCAGGAGCTAGAGAAGACCATATCGGATCTTTCTGAGGGAATAGAGACTATGAGGCAGAATGCCCTGGAGCTTTCCGGCCAGATCTCAGCTGAGGAAGCCGTTCTTTTGCAGGAGAAGGCCAGAAATCAGGAGATAAGAGGAGGGCTGGAGTTTGCCGACAAGAGGGAGGCAGAGGGGAATATCAAGGACCTTTCTTACAGGCTTGAATCCCTTCAGAGAGAGTATGATCAGGCGGACAAGAGGCTTCGTGAGGTAAAGGAGGCCTCGGATGCACTAGATGGAAAGATAAACGGGCTAAAGGAGCAGATAGCTGCCAAAGAGCAGATCGACCTTGGGGCTTTCAGGGATAAGAGGCTTATGCTGTCTGAACAGATAAGCGGGCTTTCAGGACAGCTCCAGCAGCTTTACAGCGTACTGAACCAGAACATGAATGCCTGCAATGGCTTTAGGAAAAGAGCAGAAGAGATCTCAGCTCTTGAGAAAAGCTACACCTGGATGAATTATCTTGATCAGACAGCAAACGGAAGGCTTAGCGGCAAGAGCAAGATAAGGCTTGAGGCCTTTGTACAGATGAGATATTTGGACAGGATAATCAGGCGGGCAAATGTAAGGCTTCTTATCATGTCTGATAACCAGTATGAGCTTATAAGGAGGACTGATTATTCGACACAGGGAAAGGCCGGACTTGATATATCGGTAATAGACCACTATAATGGCACGACCAGAGATGTGGGCTCACTCTCAGGGGGAGAGAAGTTCTTAGCTTCCCTGTCAATGGCTCTTGGGCTTTCCGAGGAGATACAGAATCTGGCCGGCGGGGTGCAGATAGATACGCTTTTTGTGGATGAGGGATTCGGGAGCCTCGATACAGAAAAGCTGGATCAGGTATATAAGGCACTATCCTCTCTTACCGAGGGCCACAGGATGGTCGGAGTCATTTCACATGTAAAGGAACTTGAGGATAAGATAGAAAAGCAGATAGTAGTAGAAAAAGGCAGGAGCGGAGGCAGCAGGACAGAGATCAGGCTATGATCTCAGTCCGGCCAGACTTTTTCTACAAGGAACCTTGTAAGGGAATCACCCATTTTCTCATAGGTATATCTTGTCATATGCAGGTTGTCAGCTGTTGAGTAAGGGCAGTTTTTCTGGTCTACAAATGACTTGGTATGGAAACGGTAGATCTTAAGCCCCTGGCTTTTGTGACGCTCTATAACCGAGTTCCTGGCCCTTTCATAGTCCTTCAGGGTAAAGCCTATCGCATTTTTTGTCTTGAAGCGGCTCTGCCTTATAGTGAAATTATTGCAGCGGTCAGAATAGATCAGATCAGGCATGACTATCTTTACAGGAGTCCTGCCTTTTTTTATTCGCTTATCGTTTGCCTTAGATATGATATCAAGAGCCCTGTTCATGGCTCCGCAGTAGGTCCTTTCATCATCTGAGCTTATATCTCCTACAGGGATCAGGTCGGTATAGTCATTGGTTCCGGCAAGGAGGATCACTGTATCGAAGTCAGAGAAACTTTTCTTATTGGGTGTGAGAAGACCCGGAGGGCAGTTCGGCGTATTTCCAAGCGCTATGCGGGGGATCACGTCCTTTATTATCCTGAAGCGGTGGAAGGGGGCTGTGCTCACATTGCTGTAGGCCAGAGTGGCCCCGGGTATCGCAGCATTATAATAGTCTGATCCGGTAAGCTCCATTACTCTCCATGGATATGAGAAGATATAACGGTTGATGTCTGTCTTGTAGGGGCTTCCGTAGGTGATCGAGTCTCCTATATAGAGGATATCATGGACAGAGTAATTCCTGTATTTAAGCGTGAAGTCAGAGCTTCTTGCTGATATGGTCCTGCCGTTTCTTGTGGCATAGGCATATACGCAGTAATCCATCCCTTTTCTTATCGGAACATCACTGTCTATATAGGTCTCATTTGTGGAATAGAGCGACGAGTAGGAGTAATAGCGTCTCTTTTTTCCATCCTTATAGATAAGCTTTACCAGATAGAGATTGGCATAGGGGACGCTTGTAAAGGTAAGGCATCCCCTGTCAAGTCCCTTTTTCTTGAAATTAATGATAATGGGAGCCTGCAGCCTGTAGTAGCCGTCCTTTTCAAAAGGAGACAGAGAGATCTTGTCGAAGTCAATGCTGCGGCGTGTGGCCCTTACAGTATAGCAGGCTATATGCGAGGATGTGTCAAGGTAGCAGCCGTAGCTTAAGAACTCCTTCTTTTCGACAGGAGAGAAGGTCCTGCTGTAGACATCGGTAAAGGTGACCCGGTTCTTATCGACCTGATCTATGAGTCTGAAATGTCCCCTGTCCATCTTGCGGTAGATCCGGTAGCCGTCGGCACCCTTTACAGGGCGCCATCTGATCCGGGAATTTAAGTTCCCTGATCTTGCGGTGACTGTGGCCCTGCCGCGGATGGTCATAAGGCCCTCGTGATCGTAGTCGCTAAGCCTGTTGGAATATATTCCCATCCCCTTTTCTCTTACCGTATAGACGTAGTCCGAGACAGAGGGCATATTATGATCGGTGAAGCTTGTTACTGAAATAGCTGCCCTTACCTTGCCGATACGGCGGTAGCTGCCTCCGAGGGGCTTTCTGTATATATAGCAGGTGCTGTTAAAGGTGGCAGAGAAGGTGATTCGGACGGTATAGCTGTTGTCAGCATTTGTCTGGGTATAGAGGCCGAGAAGCTTTGGTACGTTTATGTCTGAGGCCTTCGCATCTATAGGAAAAAAGAAAAGGACCGTCAGTAAAAGGACAGCCCCTCTGAATAGATTTTTCTTGTTCTTCATGATAAACATTCTATCATAAATTCATATTTTGTGGTAGAATTAACGCAGTTTTTATCATTTTAGTAAGTTAAAGGAGCAACAATGAAGGCATTTACTAAGTTACTTAGCACGATCGACGGCTATGTCTGGGGAATCCCGCTTATGGTCTTTATCCTTGGTAGCGGCATATTCCTTACGATAAGGCTTCACGGCATCCAGTTCAGAGGGTTCATACAGGGATTTAAGAATCTTTTTTCAAAGGATGAGAAATCAGACAGAAAGGGAGAGGTAAGTGGCTTCGCTGCTCTATGTACAGCGCTTTCTGCGACGATAGGTACAGGAAACATAGTCGGAGTCGCAACAGCTATAGTTGCCGGAGGACCGGGAGCCATGTTCTGGATGTGGCTTGCGGCAATATTCGGGACCGCTACGAAGTATGCCGAGTGTACTCTTGCAGTGCATTTCAGGCAGCAGGGAAAGGACGGACATATAATCGGAGGCCCATTCTATTATATAGAGAAGGGAATGGGAGAGAAGTGGAAATGGCTGGCAAAGATCTTTGCATTCTTCGGCGTCTGCGTAGGCCTTATGGGAATAGGAACCTTTACCCAGATAAACGGCATCACAGGAGCGGTAAAGAATTTCTTTGATCCTTTATCAAAACATACAGTTAATATACTTGGACAGGATACCTCTGTAGCTGTCGTATGTGCCGGTATCATCATAACTGTTTTTATAGCCCTTGTGATAATAGGCGGCCTTAAGAGGATCTCGGCTGTCGCTGAAAGAATAGTTCCTTTCATGGCCATCCTTTATGTAGGAACTGTACTTTTACTTCTTTTTACAAATATCACCAGGGTTCCTGACGCCTTTGTCCAGATCTTCAAGGGAGCGTTCGGAATCAGGGCTCTTGCAGGAGGTATGGCAGGTACTATAATCGCTTCGATGAGAAACGGAATAGCAAGAGGTATCTTTTCAAACGAGGCAGGACTCGGATCTGCGCCTATAGCAGCAGCTGCAGCTGTTACCGATTATCCGTCTGAGCAGGGACTTATCTCTATGCTGGGTACCTTTATCGATACAATAGTGATCTGCTCCATGACAGGACTTGCTATAATAATCACAGGCTCATGGAACGTGGGCCTTGAGGGAGTAAGTGTCACGACGAGAGCCTTTGTTAATGGACTTCCTTTACCGTCAGGCCTTGCGTCCTTTATCCTTATGATATGCCTTGTGTTTTTCGCATCGACCACTATACTTGGCTGGGACTATTACAGCGAGAGATGCCTTGAGTATCTGGTAGGCGACAAGCCTGCTGTGATAAGGGCCTACAGATGGCTGTATATATTCTGCGTCTTTATCGGACCATATATGACAGTAAGCTTCGTATGGACCCTTGCCGATATCTTCAACGGTCTTATGGCCATACCGAATATCATAGGACTTCTGGCCCTTTCAGGGGTCTGTGCAAAGGAGACAAGCAGATATTTCGGAGTCATCCGCGATAAGGGACAGACCTCTGTCAGGTGAAAATTTTCTTGACAGAAAAAGCCTTATACAATAAAATAGAAAGGTAAAAATTTCATAAACCTATTAAGGAGGTGCTCCTGTGCTTACAACAATAATCGCTGTAGCGGTAACGCTTCTGATTGCAATTCCTGCAAGCATTCTTGGCACCAGCTCCTACCACAAGAAAGTCACTGAACGGAAGGTGGGAGGTGCAGAGCAGCAGGCCCGTGCCATTATCGACGAGGCTGTAAAGACTGCTGAGACCAAGAAAAAGGAGATCCTTATCGAGGCCAAGGAAGAGGCCATGCGTTCTAAGAATGATCTGGAAAAGGAGATCAGGGAGCGCAGAGCCGAGATTTCCAAGACTGAATCCCGTGTCGCTTCAAAGGAAGAGAATCTGGACAAGAAGCTCGAGAGTGCGGACAGGAAGGAACAGTCGCTTATAGCCCGCGAGGAAAGGATCGAAAAGGAAAAACAGGAAGTAGCGAAGCTGAATGAGCAAAGGGTACAGGAACTCGAACGAATCTCAGGACTTACCTCCCAACAGGCAAAAGAATATCTACTGAAAACTGTACAGGATGATGTGAAGGCAGACGCAGCAAAGTACGTCAAGGAAGCAATGGCAGAGGCCAAGGACGAGGCTGACAAGAAAGCAAAGGATATCGTGGTCACCGCGATCCAGAGATGTGCAGCCGAGCATGTGGCCGAGTCGACAATCTCTGTAGTGCAGCTGCCTAACGATGAGATGAAGGGCCGGATAATCGGTCGTGAGGGACGAAACATAAGGACCCTTGAGACCCTTACCGGAGTAGAACTCATCGTTGATGATACACCGGAAGCGGTAGTTTTATCTGCATTTGATCCGGTCCGCCGCGAGATCGCGCGGATCGCTCTTGAGAAGCTTATCGTGGACGGCCGCATCCATCCGGCACGTATTGAGGAAATGGTCGATAAGGCAAAGCGGGAAGTCGAGAATACCATCCGTGAGGAGGGTGAATCGGCTGCTCTTGATGCAGGGGTGCATGGACTGGCTACAGAGGAAATCAGACTCTTAGGCAGACTTAAGTACCGTACCAGCTTTGGACAGAATGTCTTAAAGCACTCCATAGAGGTATCGCAGCTTGCCGGACTTCTGGCTGCAGAGGTCGGAGTCGATGTGCGTATAGCAAAGCGCGCCGGTCTGCTCCACGATATCGGAAAAGCAGTTGATCACCAGCAGGAACAGTCAGAGTCACATGTTCAGCTCGGTGTGGATATCTGCAAGAAATATAAAGAGGCTCCGATCGTTATCAATGCGGTAGCGGCCCATCACGGGGACGTGGAGCCGGAATCACTTATCGCTATCCTTCTTCAGGCAGCTGATACCATAAGCGCTGCAAGACCGGGAGCGAGACGTGAGACACTTGACAATTACACAAACAGGATTCAGCAGTTAGAGGACGTCGCCAACAGCTTTGAGGGCGTCGACAAGTCTTTTGCCATTCAGGCAGGAAGAGAGGTTCGTGTCATGGTAGTTCCTGAGAAAATATCTGACGCGGATATGGTTCTTCTGGCCAGGGATATCACTAAGAAGATCGAAAATGAGCTTCAGTACCCGGGACAGATAAAGGTAAACGTGATCAGGGAATCACGAGTTACAGATTATGCAAAGTAAAGCAGAAGAGAGTCGGTCATATGACCGGCTCTTTTGTTGTTATAAAAAAACACATATTTCATCAAATATTCATTGAAAAGAATACCCCCATACCCTATAATAAATATCGTTGTAAAAACAATGGATTTTAGCATATGCTGATGCTATGCTTCATATATAAAAGTTAAGGAGGCAAAGAAAATGGCAGATATCCTTCAGGTAAAGGACCTTAAGGTAAAGCTTGCAGAGGAGGATACAGAGATCCTTCACGGCATAGATCTGAATGTAGGAGAGGGAGAGGTACATGTCCTTATGGGACCAAACGGAGCCGGAAAGTCGACTCTTGGCTCATCGCTTATGGCTGATCCCAGATATGTGATCACAGATGGACATATCATCTTCGATGGAAATGATATCACGGGCCAGTCTACAGACAAGATCGCCAAGGCAGGTATCTTCATGTCCTTCCAGAATCCGGTAGAGGTACCGGGTGTCACAGTGGCGAATTTCATCAGGACAGCCATCGAGAATAAGACAGGAGAGCATATAAAGGCCTGGGATTTCATGAAGGATCTGAAGAAGACCATGAAGGTCCTCGATATGGATCCCTCCTATGCTGAGCGTGATCTGAACGTAGGCTTTTCAGGCGGTGAAAAGAAGAAGGCTGAGATCCTCCAGCTGCTTATGCTCCGTCCTAAGCTTGCAATCCTTGATGAGACAGACTCAGGACTGGATGTCGATGCTGTCCGTACAGTAAGCGCCGGAATAGAGGAGTACAAGAAGACGGTTGGCGGAGCCCTTCTTATCATCACCCATGCGACAAGGATCCTTGAGTCGCTTAAGGTAGATAAAACCCATATCCTGGCAAATGGCCGTATCATAAAGGACGGCGGTCCTGAGATGGTAGATGATATAAATGAAAACGGATTCGAAAAATACCTCAGGGAAGGTGGAATCGATAAATGAAGGAAAAGGCTGTAGTTAAAGACATA
Source organism: Candidatus Weimeria sp. HCP3S3_B5 (assembly GCF_052064335.1). NCBI lineage: Bacteria > Bacillati > Bacillota > Clostridia > Lachnospirales > Lachnospiraceae > Candidatus Weimeria > Candidatus Weimeria sp. HCP3S3_B5. The sequence goes on from NZ_JBQHVU010000004.1 coordinate 11,422, forward strand.
GACCGCAGTATGTACGATTTCCGGTATTCAGAGGACGACGCCTACAAGGTAGACGAGGGACTTACTCCGGATATCGTAAAGCAGATCTCAAAGGAAAAGAATGATCCGGAATGGATGAGGGATTTCAGGCTGAAGTCGCTTGATATCTATAATCAGATCCCGGTTCCTGACTGGGGACCATCGATCGAGGGTCTTGATATGGATCATATAGTCACCTATGTCAGACCCCATGACAACAAGATGGAAAACGACTGGGAAAATGTCCCTACCGATATAAAGGACACATTCGAGAAGCTGGGTATACCTCAGGCTGAGAGAAAGTCTCTTGCCGGAGTCGGCGCCCAGTATGATTCAGAGCTTGTCTATCATAATGTTAAGGATTCGGTTGCCGAAAAGGGAGTCGTCTATACCGATATAGAAAGTGCCCTTCACGGCGAGTACGCCGATATGATAAAGGAACATTTCATGAAGCTTGTTCCTCCTACAGACCATAAGTTTGCTGCCCTTCACGGAGCAGTCTGGTCAGGTGGATCCTTTGTCTATGTTCCTAAGGGAGTCCATCTCGATTTTCCTCTTCAGTCATACTTCAGACTCAATGCCAAGGGGGCAGGACAGTTCGAGCACACCCTTATCATAGTAGATGACGACGCATATCTTCATTTCATAGAGGGCTGCTCAGCACCTAAGTACAATGTGGCAAACCTCCATGCAGGCTGCGTTGAGCTCTTTGTCGGAAAGAATGCCACTCTGCGTTACTCGACAATAGAGAACTGGTCCAAGAATATGTACAATCTGAACACCAAACGCGCCCGTGTCGAGGAAGGCGGAAAGATAGAGTGGATAAGCGGATCGTTCGGATCGCATGTCTCATATCTATATCCAATGAGCGTGCTTGCAGGTAAGGGTTCACGTTCAGAGTTTACTTCTGTTACCTTCGCAGGAAAGGGACAGAACCTCGATACAGGCTGCAAGGTAGTCCATGCAGCACCTGATACATCTTCATATGTCAATACCAGAAGTATCAGCAAGGATGGCGGTATCTCGACATTCAGAAGCGCTGTGACGATCGCAGAGAATGCTACAGGCTCCAAGTCCTCTGTATCATGTCAGTCCCTGATGCTTGATGATATATCGAGGTCTGATACCATTCCTGCAATGGACATAAGGACATCCGATGCTGATGTCGGACACGAGGCCAAGATCGGCCGCATCTCTGACGATGTGGTCTTCTATCTGATGAGCCGCGGTATGAGTGAGGAGGACGCAAGAGCCCTGATAGTCTCAGGCTTCGCTGACAATGTAGGAAAGGAGCTTCCGCTCGAGTACGCTGTAGAGATGAATAATCTGATACAGCTTGAAATGAAGGGCGCTATAGGCTGACCAGTGACAAACAAAGGAGATAATAATGAGTGAATTAAAGTTAAATGTCCTTCCTTCTCCTACATGGAACTGGCTTAGGATGAACGATACTTCTTATCAGGTAAAGAAGCTGACCGGAGGGGCAGCACCAAAGGTCTGCATTCCTGATAAGGTAAGAGCAGGTGAGGAGACATTTCCAAAGGACTTTGACGGAGGAATAGGTAGAGAGTTTACTGACTTCCTTGATAAGGAGGAAGAAAAGGCCAGGGTCTTTGATATAGATTACGATATGGCTGATCCGATCCGCCTCCGGTATCAGACAGGCAAGGATCAGGCTGTCTCAGACAGGGTCATGATAAATGTAGCTGAAGGGAAAAAGGGCCTGGCCGTTATGAATTTTACATCTGACGGGTCAGATGGCCAGCTGGCTGTCCAGACAGCTGTAAATATCGCAAAGGACGCTGAGCTTACACTTTTTTCTGTTATGAGAACAGGAGAAGGCTCAGTTCTTATGAACGATATAGGCACCCAGATAGGGGATGGAGGAAGGTTTAATCTGGTCCAGATAGTTCTTGGCGGAAAGGATATCTTCCTCGGAGTTAAGAACCATCTGAGCGGCACAGCCAGCGAGATTGATATGAAGCTGGGCTACTATATGACAGGAGATGACAATCTCGATGTAAACTATATAGCAAGCCATACCGGTCAGAAGACAAAATGCAATATCTATGCCAATGGTATCCTTCGCGACAGGTCACAAAAGACCTTCCGTGGTACAATAGATTTCATCAAGGGCTGCAAGGGAGCCAAGGGTGACGAGCTTGAGGACGTGCTCCTTATGGATAAGACCGTAAGGAACAAGACCATACCTGTGATCCTCTGTGCTGAGGAGGACGTAGAGGGTAATCATGGTGCTACTATAGGGAAGCTTGCAAGCGACGTTCTCTTCTATCTGGAGAGCCGCGGAATGGATCAAAGTGAGGTCTATGAAATGATGGCCCGCGCCAGGATAGATGCGATCGCTGATCAGATCAGTGATGAAGAGACAAGAAAGCTGGCAAAGGATTATTTTCAGACCGGAGAGTAATAAGGAGGATTTGGTTGGATATTAAAGAAGAGTTTCCGATTCTGGAGAAAAGGAACATTGTCTATCTCGATAATGCCGCTACGACTCAGAAGCCGCCATGTGTGATTGAGGCTGCCAGCAGATATTACAAGGAAAATAATGCCAATCCTCTCAGAGGACTCTACCAGCTCTCTATAGATGCGACTGATGAATATGAGAACTCAAGACAGGAGGTGGCTGACTTTATAGGTGCTGCCGACAAGTCTGAGATCATTTTTACCAGAAATGCTACTGAGAGCTTAAATCTTGTCGCATACTCATACGGCAGGAGCTTTCTTGATCAGGGAGATGAGGTAATAACTACTATTGCCGAGCATCATTCGAATATGATCCCCTGGCAGCAGGCCTGCAAGGCTAGAGGAGCTAAGCTTACCTATCTCTATTGTGAGAAGGACGGGACACTTACTCCTGATATGCTTGAGAAGATCATCTCAGACAAGACTAAGATCGTTGCCGTGACCCAGGTCTCAAATGTATTCGGAAGAGAAAATGACATAAAGGGCTTTGCCGAGGTAGCCCACAGGCATGGAGCAATCCTTGTTGCTGACGGAGCCCAGTCAGTGCCTCATATGCCTGTAAATGTGCAGGACCTGGACTGTGACTTTCTGGCCTTCTCAGGTCACAAGATGTATGCGCCAATGGGCATAGGCGTCTTATACGGTAAGAAGGACCTGCTTGAAAAGATGCCTCCATTCCTTTTTGGCGGCGAGATGATAGAGTATGTGACGACCGTGGGCGCCACCTGGGCAGAGCTTCCTCACAAGTTCGAGGCCGGTACCGTAAATGTGGGCGGAGCCGTAGGACTAAGAGAGGCAATCCATTTCATAAACAGGTTCGGATGGGATACGATCATGAAGCGCGAGGAGGATCTGACAGCCTATGCAATGGATAAGATGAAGGATTATCCCTATGTCCATATCTTAGGATCAGCGGATCCAGCTAAGCATCATGGTATCATAACGTTTACAGTCGAGGGAGTCCATCCTCATGACTGTGCAGCGATCTTTGATGAGCATGATGTAGCGATCAGGGCCGGTCATCACTGCGCCCAGCCTCTGCTTAAATACTTAGGGACTCTTTCTACAGTCAGGGCGTCAATGGCCTTCTACAACGACAGGAATGATATAGACCGCTTCTTCGAGGCTCTTACCAGCATAAGAAAGGAAATGGGATTAGATGGCTAACTCTACGTTTTACAAGGAGCTTGTGACGGATCATAATCTTCATCCGGCTCATAAGCATCATATAGACGGTGCAAATCTGACGCTCGAGGGCGTAAACCCGTCCTGTGGTGATGATATTATTATCAATCTCAAGGTTGATGACAATGACAAGATCGTGGATGGTGCGTTCGAGGGTGATGGATGTGCCATTTCACAGGCTTCTGCCGATATGATGATGGACCTGATCATAGGGAAGTCAAAGGATGAGGCACTGCATCTGGCAGATATTTTTCTTCGGATGATAAAGGGAAGCATCACCGATGAAGAGAAGGATGAGCTTGAAGAGGCAGGCGTCCTTCAGGACGTGAGCCATATGCCGGCACGTGTTAAGTGTGCAGTGCTCGGATGGCACACGATTCAGGAAATGTTCGGGGAAGAGAATGAGAAAGCAAAGGAAGAAGCAGCTGCTAAGTAAACTAACAGCTTTGAAGTGACATCCAGATGACGGAATTCATATGCATTCTGTCACCGGGGTGTCACTTTTTTTGTGTATTATGGGAGCATAGAAAGGAGAAAACAACCATGGAAATACTTAGAGCTGAGCATCTGAAAAAAATATACGGACAGGGAGAGACGGTTGTACATGCCCTTGATGACGTGAGTTTTACGATAGAAAGAGGACAGTTCGTCTCGATCATAGGGCCGTCGGGTTCCGGAAAGTCAACGCTTCTCCATATCCTGGGAGGCGTAGATAAGCCGACATCAGGAAAAGTGTATCTGAACGGACAGGACATATATGCACAGAATGAGGAGGAACTGGCTATTTTCAGGAGGAGGCAGGTCGGACTTATATACCAGTTCTATAATCTGATACCATCACTTGATGTGGAGGAGAATATCACTCTGCCGCTTCTGATGGATGGCAGAAATCCTGATAAAAAGCTATTGCACGAGCTTATCAGTACGCTGGGACTAAAGGACAGGATCCACAATCTGCCAAACCAGCTCTCAGGAGGGCAGGAACAGAGGGTATCGATAGGCAGGGCCTTAATTACATCTCCTGCCGTGGTATTAGCTGACGAGCCTACCGGGAACCTGGATTCTGTCAACAGTCAGGAGATCATAGAACTATTAAAGGAGTCGAATAGGAAATACGAGCAGACTCTTATAGTCATAACCCACGATGAGAATATAGCTTTGCAGGCTGACAGAATGATAGCTATAGAGGATGGCAGGATAGTAAGTGATGAGGGGATTAGAGCATGAATATATTTCACAGACTGACAATACGGATACTAAAGAAAAATAAGGTCAGGACTATTGTTACCATAATTGGCATAGTTCTGTCAATGACGCTTTTTACGGCAGTTTTAGAGGGTGCCTGGAGCGGCCTCGTATTCATGAGGGATATCGAATCTCATCTGAGCGGAGAGTATCACGGCCTTCTTCAGAATGTATCTCCTGAGACTGTACCAAAGGTCAGAAAACTTGACAGTATTCAGAAAATCGAGGAGTTCAGGGAAGTTGGATTTGCCAAAGTAAATAAAGACAGCAAGTCGGATCCGTATCTTAGCATCCTGTCAGCTGACAGGAAAAATGGTCTTCTGCCTGTTAGTGTCATATCAGGAAGGATGCCGAAGAATAACAGAGAGCTTCTGGTTTCATCAAATATGGCAAATAGCAGTAATAGCGAATACCGGAAGATAAGGGTCGGGGATACTATTAAGCTTACTGTCGGAACCCGCTCATTCAAGGGAAAGCAGCTTCTGAATAGTGACAGTTATCAGGAAGGAGAGAAGCTGAACAATACTGATCAGAGGACTTATACTGTAGTCGGTATCTGTCAAAGACCGTCTGATGATCTGGTATCCTTGAATCTGCCTGGATTTGTTGCGCTTACTACAGCCGATAAGGGTGATGGCGTTACAAATATAGCTTTCACCCTCAAAAATCCGTATCTTTACAACCATACCGTAAAGAACACGCCAGTGCTTTCTAATGCTGTGGCTCATACATATCTGCTGAAGTTCTACGGCATTTTCAGCGAAGGAAGCAGTCTGAAAATGGTAATAGATGGACTGGTATTAGTGCTTATCGTAATGATCCTATTCGGTTCAGTGTCACTTATCTATAATTCATTTGCTATTTCTGTAAATGAGAGGATAAGACAGTACGGGATGCTCCGATCTCTCGGAGCCACCAAAAAGCAGATACGCTCATCTGTCTATTATGAGGCGATGATCCTGTCAGCTATCGGTATTCCGATAGGGCTTTTGATAGGCTGTGCTGGGATAGGTATAACTCTATATGCACTGAGTCCTACCTTTGATATGTACGCGAAGGGAACAGGCTGTCATATTCATCTGGTATTAAGCCCGGAGATAATAATAGCTGCAATACTTCTTTGTCTTATAATGGCGCTTCTTTCAGCGGTAAAGCCAGCGAACCGGGCAGTTCGTATATCGCCTATCGATGCTGTAAGACAGTCCGGTGAGGTAAGTATAGATAAAAGTGGCAGAAAGGCCGGAGAGAAGGCTTTAAGGAGAGGGCATTTTTACAGTGCGATGGCAAAGAAAAATTATTGCAGGAACCGGAAGCGGAGCAGGTCGACGGTATTTTCTATTTTCCTAAGCGTGGTGCTGTTTATCTCGGCTTCATCGTTTGTGGAGGGCATCAGCAAAGAAGTCGATAATTCGATCGCACAGGGGACGAGTGCCGATGTGATAGCGCAGCTCTATTCAAAGCATTATTCTGAAGAGATAAACAGGCTCTGGGATCAGTATAAGAGTGAGGAACAAGTGAGTGAGGCTTCGATGTATATGGAAGCAGATGTAGCTGAAAAGGCATTTCCGGTAAAGCAGGCTTACCTGACTGATGAATTCATAGAGAATACCTATATAGACAATGGCCAGGTGAACCTGAATATCGGGTTCTTAGATGATGATACATTTAAAAAGCTTTGTCAGGAGAATGGACTTTCTGCTAAAAAATATATGGATCCGGAGAAGCCTGTGGGTATCATATATAACCAGCAGAGATATGTGGACGGAAGCGGGAAAAGTATCAGGTTTAAAGTCATAAAGCAGGATGCATTCCCTGTAAAGGCAGGAAGTGTTACAATAGGCTCTGAGATAAAGGAAAAACCATGGTTTGAGACTGATGTGTCGAGAGTGTATTTCCCGATATCTGCCATGAAAGCTGTCTACGGGAAGGATATCATGCCTTCTGGCAAGCAGAATATAGATATGAGCTGTCAGATGTATTTTAAGACAGGCGACCATGAGAAAATGACTTCTGAGCTTGATGATCAGATAAAGTCAGAAAACCTGAATGGTGATGTGATAGATCAGGCTGAATCATCGATGTCTATGAGGATGATGGTATTTGCGGCAAGAGTTTTTATATACGGGTTTATTATCCTGATATCGCTTATCGCAGCTGCAAATGTATTTAATATCATTTCTACCGGCGTGATACTTAGAAAACGTGAATTCGCTATGCTTCGTTCTGTAGGAATGTCGAGGCGGGGCCTTAGAAAAATGCTTAAGGCCGAAAGCCTTCAGTATGGTACGAAGGCGCTGATCATTGGTATTCCGGTGGCGATACTGATAAGTTTTGCTATCTGGCGCATAGTGAGTGTGAATATAGAGTCAGCTTTTTATCTGCCGGTGGTGCCGATAGTTATTGCGATCGCGGTGGTGTTTGCGGTGATATTCATATCGATGCATTTTGCGGAGAAGAGGATCAGTGCCGCGAATCTGATCGATGCGCTCAAGGATGAGAATATATGAGTAAGTCCGCGCGGTGAGGGAAAGAACACCGCGCGTATTTTACAGAAAGGTTTCTGATGATTATTTCTATACTCCTTGTAGAAGATGATAAATCAATCGTAGATTCGTTGATAGAGTATCTGAAGAAAGAGGAATATGCTGTTACGGCGGTGCCGGGGCAGCGGGATGCATTAAAAGCTTTGAAGGCTGACAGGTTTGATATAGTGCTGCTAGATATTTCGCTTAAGGATGGAAACGGTTATTCGCTGTGTTCGGAGATAAAAAGCGAATACGATATTCCGGTGATCTTTCTGACGGCGTCTGGGGATGAGGCCAGTGTCGTGGCTGGTTTTGATCTGGGCGCGGATGATTATATCGCAAAGCCTTTCAGACCGAGGGAGCTGGTTTCGAGAATTAAGAATGCGTTACGGAAGTATCAGCATGACAATGGACGGATTGTAATAGGTGATCTGTTTATAGATATGAACAGTGGAAAAATTAGTAAAGGTGAGAAGGATATCGTGCTGTCTGCTCTCGAATTCAGGATTCTTCAGATTTTTGTAGAGAACAGAGGTAGGATTTTGTCTCGGGAAGCTCTTCTCGAGGACGTCTGGGATATCGCTGGGAATTTTGTCAACGACAACACTCTTTCTGTCTATATCAAGCGCCTCCGTGAGAAAATAGAGGATGACCCGCAGAATCCAAAGATAATAATGACTGTCAGGGGTCTTGGTTACCGTATGGTATGAAAAAGGGAGGCTTTGGCTTTGAATATCTGGAAGAATGCGAAGTTCAGATGGTGTTTTTGTATTATGGTGATGGCCAGTCTGGTATGTGATCTGACCATTTTATTTTTGTATGACAAGATGGCGGCTCTGATTGCACTGATTGCTGAGGCCGTCTGTATTTCTGTTTTTGGATCATATACGATGGTGAGGCTTAAGGACATAGCGGAACTGTCTGATGAGGTTGACAAGGTGCTGCATGGTAAAGAAGAGCTTACCATCAGAAACGCGAAGGAGGGCGAGCTTTATATCCTCTATTCTGAGCTTCGCAAAATGACTGTAAGGCTTCGCTCACAGGCTGAGACGAGTGATAAAGACCGGCTTCGTATGAGTAAGGCTTTGGCGGACATATCCCATCAGCTTCGGACTCCGCTTACCGCTATGAATCTGACTGTAAATCTCCTGTCTGATGACGGTGCGGACAGTGACAATTACCGGAAGCATATACATGAATTGAAGGATTCACTTGCCAGAATGGAAAATCTGACCGAAGCACTTCTGAAAATAGCAAAGCTTGATTCCGGCACTGTGGCATTCATAAAGAAACAGATCAATGTCTCTGATGTGATAGAAAAGGCAGCTGAACCGCTGCTGATCCCGATGGAGCTTAAAGGGATAGCTTTTGATGCTTCATGCGGTGATGCTGCATTTATCGGTGATAGGGAGTGGTGCGCCGAGGCTTTGGGCAATCTGATAAAAAACTGCGTTGAGCACACGCCTTCTGGTGGCACTATTAGTGTAAGAGCGGAAGAAACGGCCATTTTTACAGAAGTAGTCATAACAGATACCGGAGAAGGCTTCAAAGAATCTGACCTTCCTCATCTCTTCGAGCGTTTCTACCGTGGTGAAAATGCCTCGTCACAGAGCATCGGTATCGGACTCGCCTTATCCCGTGACATCATCAAAGCCCACAACGGCACGATAAAAGCATCAAATATCCGCCCGCACGGCGCCGAATTCACCGTCCGCTTCTATAAGCGGGTCATATAAAAATTGTAAAAACAGGCATCTTTTTTACAAAAAAATCTTTACAGCTTCCACGTGATGTGATATACTACGAACAGACATTCGGACACAGCATCAGGGGAGGCCTATTATGAACCTTCAGATTATCGCCGGACCGTCGGGGGCTGGCAAATCCACTTATATTTACAATAGGATAGTTGAGCAGGCTATAGCGAATCCGGACAAGCATTATCTTATTCTCGTTCCGCTCCAGTATTCTATGCAGACCCAGAGGATTCTGGTTTTTGCACATCCGAGAAGAAGCATTATGAATATAGATGTCCTCTCGTTTGAGAGGCTGGCCTACAGGGTCTTTGATGAGCTTGGGACTAATAAGACGCACTGCCTTGATGAGACCGGAAAGGTACTTCTGCTTCGCCGCGCAGCCTCCCTTATTTCAGATGACCTTGGCATCCTGAAGAGGAATATAGGACGCAGAGGCTATATAGATCAGGTCAAGTCACTTATTTCGGAGCTGATGCAGTATGGCTATTCTCCGGATGACCTTGATAGGATGGCCTCGTCACCAACGGCCACAAAGGCTTTCAGGGAGAAGGCAGAGGATATCGAGAAGCTCTACCGGGAGTTCCTCAAGCTTTTTGACCAGAGCATGTTTACTGAGGAGCAGGTGCTTTCCCTGCTATGTGAGGTCTGTGACAGATCCGAACTTCTTAAGGATTCAGTCATAGTCCTTGATGGCTATACAGGCTTTACTCCTGTACAGAAGGAGCTTCTTGGCCGGCTTAGCTCTGTTGTAGATACAGTTTATGCCTGCATCTGTGCGGATCCGGATACCGACCTTTATTCGAATGGCAGCGAGGATGAGCTTTTTTATATGTCGAGGGAGGAGAGCTGCTTTCTGTCATCACTTGCCGGAGATGGGTTTATGGATCCTGTCATAATAGGAAGGGGACATGGCAGATTTTCGGGACATGATGATATGGCCTTTGTAGAGGAACATATTTTCAGGGATGATGGGGCCAATCTTCTGGTCAGGGCAGAGGATGCGCCAGTGTCTCTCTACTCACTTGGCAATGTGAACCAGGAGCTTTTGTACACGGCTCAGAGGATCCATCAGCTTATCCGTACAGAGGAGGGACTCCATTACAGGGATATAGCTGTAGTCTGCCCTGATGTTTCGGTATACAGATATTCGATAGAGAGGATATTTGCCTCATCAGGCATACCAGTCTTCGTTGACGAAAGGAAGAGCGCATTATTTAATCCCCTTACCGAATTCTGCGACTCAGCCTTTGACCTGATAAGGCGTCGTATGTCCTATGATTCCCTTATGCGTTTCTTACGGACAGGCCTCACTCCTTTATCAGCAGAGGAGACAGATATACTGGACAATTATCTCTACGAGGCATCATTTCGGAATACGACCTATCTATGGAACAGCTTTACCCGCCGCAGCGACAGCTTCAGAAAGGACAGCGATCTCATCGTGGCTGAGCAGATCAGGGAGAAGATAGCAGGGCCTCTGCAGCAGTTTTACGAGACTCAGAAGAGGGGCATTACAGTAAGGGAGAGGATGACCTCGCTTTTTAGTCTGCTCGCCTCCTTTGATGTGGAGAGGAAGCTTATAAAGCGCTCAGACATGAAGGAAGAGGAGGGGGATATGGTCGCAGCCGATCTCTACAGACGGATGTATGGATTCCTCTGCACCCTTGCTGATCAGATGGTCTATATTCTCGGAGAAGAGAAGATGAAGGCCGCAGATTTCAAGGATATGCTTATAGACGGGCTGGATTCGATAAAGCCGGCCACTGTCCCTAAGAGCAATGATTCTGTATCCTTCGGAGACTTAGAGAGGAGCAGACTTTCTGATGTGCGTATACTTTTCCTTATAGGTGCAGGAGACGATAAGATCCCTATGACGGGGGATAGTACAGGAATCTTTTCACAGGAGGACAGACGGATCCTTAAGGAGGAGGGCTTCGAGCTTTCTCCTACAGATGAGAAGAGAAGCCTTGAACAGAAATTTTATCTCTATCTTGTCCTTACCAAGGCAAGGGAGAGAATCTTCATAAGCTATCACAGGATGGCGGAGGACGGAAGTGCTATAAACGGATCATATCTTTTTGATGAGATAAGGAGACTTATACCATCGGCGGAGATCTGTGCTGTCGCCTCTACAGATCCTGTATTCTTAGAGACAGAGAAGAGTGCAGATATAGTTATGACAAGAGGGATCAGGAAGATCATAGATTCCCAGGCTGACAGGGAGACCGTGGAGCTTACCAGCTCTCTTCTTGCAGTGAAGTCCATTACAGGAAGGCAGGATCAGAGAGAACGCTTCCTTAGGGCAGCCTTCTTCGAAAACAAAAAGACACCGCTTTCGGAGGCGGTGACAGAGGCTCTCTACGGTAAGGATATGCAGATGTCTGTAAGCAGACTTGAGACCTTTGCCAGATGCGCCTACAGCTACTTTCTCCAGTACGGACTCTCTCTTTCCGAGCGAAGGAAAAATGAATTCAAGGCACTTGATCTGGGTAATCTCTATCATGGAGCTCTGGAGAGGTTCGGAAAGAGCATGATATCAGACGGGCTTACCTGGGAGAAGATAGACCAGGCTTTGGTGGGAGAAAGACTTCGTCAGGGGTTTGAAGCAGAGCTTTCCGGATTTAAGGACAGGGAGACCTTTATAGATCCGAGAGAGAATCATTTCAAGGACAGCGCATACCGCAATCTGCTTTTCAATACAATGGTGATGACAGAGCAGATAAAGGCGGGAAGCTTTGTCCCTGTCCATTTCGAGCAGGAGCTTAAGGACCTGTGTGATCCTTCGGATCTTATGATCAGTCTGCCGGGTGGCAGGTCGCTTTCATTTACAGGCCGTATAGACAGGATAGATATAGCAAGACTCAGGGAGGGCGACTATGTAAAGATAGTAGATTACAAGACCGGGACTAACAGACTTGATCCAGTACTTATAGGTGCAGGCCTGGAGCTCCAGCTTCTTGTATATTTACGGGCTGCCTTAAGCGGACTTAGGAAGCATAGCGGTAGGAATACACTTCCCGGAGCTGTGTTCTATTACCAGATCATGGACCCAAGAGTCGATGAGGACAGTCCTCTTACTGATGATATGCTGCACCAGAAACTTCTAAATGAGCTTAGGCCATCAGGCTTTGTAGCCGATGATATGGCAGTTATATCTGCTCTTGACAATGATCTGACTTGCCAGACAAGCTACAAGTCTCCGTTTGTGAATCTTTCTACCAGAAAGGACGGCAGCCTCGGGACATCAGAAATGCTCTTGCCTATGGAGTCCTTCTCTGCCCTTAGCATGTATACAAGAGATATGGCTGCATCCCTGGGTTCCCATATAGCCGGAGGGGATACCTATGTGAATCCATACAGATATAAGGGCAGGAGCGCATGCGACAGATGTCCCTACAGCGGAGTCTGCCATTTCGATACCAGACTGCGGGGCTTTTATTACCGTGATCTTGATAATTCTCTTGCTTCCTATATCTCACCGGATCAGAAGGGGAAGAAGGGCTCGACACTTAAGGGCCTGATCACAAAGGTCATGGAAAAGGAGGAAGGCAGATGAAGTGGACTAAGGCACAGCAGGCTACTATAGACTCAAGGGATCAGTCCCTTCTTGTGACAGCAGCTGCCGGAAGCGGTAAGACAGCTGTATTAGTAGAGCGCATAATAAAAAGACTTGTCAGCAAGGATGATCCATGGGATATAGATCAGTTTCTTGTGGTGACCTTTACAAGAGCTGCTGCAAAGGAGATGAAGGAGAGAATATACAGCTCACTTGATGCAGAGCTAAGGAGAAATCCATCCGACAGGAGACTTGGGAGGATGAGGGAGAAGGTATATTCCTCTGATATCAGGACCATAGACAGTTTCTGCAAGAATGTGGTTTCTGAATATTTTACAAGGATAGATCTGGATCCGGATTTCAGATTCATGGATCAGGGAGAGGGAGAGCTCTTAAAGCATCAGGTCATAGAGGAGATGATGAGGGAGGAGTATGCTGCTGCAGATCCGACCTTCCTCGAGCTTTCCGATATGTTTTCCTCGAAGGGGTCAGATGACGCGCTTTGCGAGATCATACTTGGCATATATGATATGGCTCAGGCCCATGCCTGGCCTGATAGATTTTACAGCTCTCTTTCAGATAGCATAAGGGAGGTGGATCTGTCCACTATTTCAGAATGTGGCTGGATGAAGGAGCTTGTGAAATGGATCAGGGACTTTGCAGAGGAGACTCTTACTGTTGTAGAAAAGCTTACAAGGACAGCCCAGGCAGAAAATGACGATGGCCTTTTTGATACCATTATCGGCAATCTTTCCTCTGACCGGTCCTTCTTTACAGGTCTAATGGAGGCAGAAAGCTTTCAGGACATACATTATCTTTGTGACACCTACAAGTTCCCTCCGGTCGGAAAGGCACAGGTAAGAAAGGGAACAGAGGATCAGAAGCTTATTGCTGATGAAATGAAAGGAGTAAGGGATGAGTACAGGGATTTTTTCAATAAAAAGATAAAGGAGCGTTTCCTCGATGTGCCACTTGAGCTTATAGTCTCCGATGAGAACAGGAAGATTCCCTACCTTAAGAAGATAATAGAGCTCACAGCCAGATTCGACGAGGCCTTTCTATCTGAGAAAAAGGACCGGAAATCCTTTGAGTTTTCCGATATAGAGCATTTCGCGGTGAGGATCCTGATAAATGACGACGGCTCGATAACAGATGCGGCCAGAGACTATCGCAGGCGTTATCGTGAGGTCATGGTAGATGAGTATCAGGATACCAATGAGCTCAATGAGATGATACTTTCTGCTGTGACAAGAGATGGCCTTGATTACTTCATGGTCGGAGATGTAAAGCAGTCTATCTATGGCTTCAGAAACGCAGATCCGGGTATCATAATAAGGAAATCAAAGGAGTTTAAAAGGGAGGAAGACTCAGACTTCCGCCGTATAGACCTTGATAAGAATTTCAGGAGCAGGGCCACTGTGGTCGATACTGTAAACGATATTTTCAGAATGGTCATGATAGAGGAGATAGGCGGAGTGGAGTATGAAAAAAAAGCCTGGCTGAAGCTGGGAGCAGACTATTATCCGCCGCTTCCTGATGGCCAGGACAATTCCACAGAGACTGTGATCCTTGCAAGGGATGACGAGGAGCTTGACGAGATCTCGGATGATCAGACCTCGCTTGAGGCGACCTGGACTGCCCAGAGGATTAGCTCACTTATGAAGGGCTTTAAGGTAGCTGACGGCAATGGAGGCATGAGGCCGATAGGTTACAGCGATATTGCTGTGATCATGCGAAGCACAAAGGTAAATGCAGCAAAGATAATGGATGTCTTCAATGCCTATGGGATACCGGCAGAAAATGCCGCTGCCACAGGCTATTTTAAGGCAGCGGAGGTTGTGGTAACTCTTAATTACCTTCGTATAATCGACAATCCGAGACAGGATATACCACTGGCCTCTGTCCTTACATCTATGTATGTAGGTCTTTCCGACGAGGATATGGCCCTTATAAGGGCAGCCCATAAGGAGCGTTCCTTCTATCAGGCCCTGCTTGCAGAATGCAGCGAGCCAAAGGCAGAGCTTTCGCCAGATGCCAGGAAAAGACTGGATGACTTCTGGAATGAGCTTACCAGTCTTCGTCATCTTACCTGTGATACCCCTGTATACCAGATAATAGCAAGGCTATATCAAGACACAGGCTATGATGCTTTGGTCAGCTGTCTGCCAGGCGGAGAGAGGCGGAGGGAAAATCTGATGAAGCTGTTTGACAAGGCAGTCGCCTTCTCAACGACAAGCTTTTCAGGTATCTCATCATTTGTGTCCTATATAGAGAAGCTTAACGAATACAAGTCGGATGAGGGCGAGGCAGATGCAGGAGGCAGCGAGGATGCGGTAAGGATAATGACTATCCATAAGAGCAAGGGCCTTGAGTTCCCAGTCGTCTTTGTTATAGGACTTGGAAACAGGTTTCATAACAGTTTGGACCCGGTCGAGCTTGACGGGGATCAGGACATATCCATGCCCTACATTGATGTGGCAGCTCATAAGAAAAGAGAGACAGCCCATCTGGCCATGCTTAGGTCGAAAAAGGCTGACAGAGAGCTTGGAGAGTCTCTCCGCGTTCTTTATGTCGCTCTCACCAGGGCCAAGGAGAAGCTTATCCTTGTAGGAAGTCTTACTGAAAAGGATAAGGAAGAGTATCTCAAAAAGGGAGAGGAGCTTCATAGCGACAGATGCACCTATTCAGAGCTTAAAGGCTCTATGAATTACTACAGGGTCATCATTCCGGTGCTTAAAAAGGCCGGCTACAGGATAGATGCGCCGGATGCCTCAGGCTTTGCAGCCAATGAGATCTCCTCGATGAAGGAAAAGGACAGGATAAGAGACCTGCTTTGCTCGGACGGGTCAGAGGATATAAGGGATAAGGCCATAAGGCTTTATGACAGATTTACAAGCCCCTATGCCTTTGAAAAGGAGGTTATTCCAAAACAGAAGTATTCGGTCTCAGAGATCAAGAGGATATCCGATCAGTCCATGGCTGATGATGATTCAGCGGCTATGTTTGAGGCATCGCCTGGCGATGATAAGGAGGAAGAGAAATTCACTCCGACCCTGCCTTTATTCTTAAGACAGGATCAGAATGAAATGGATAGTATGACAAGAGGAGTCTTTCGAGGTACAGCAATGCACCGCTTTCTGGAAAAGATGGACTTTTCGATCGAGCCTCTGTCAGAGTCCTTTGACAAACAGATGGCCTATATGCTTGAGAGGGGATTCCTGACAAGTGACCAGGCAGAGGTCCTTAGCAGAAGCGGCCTTGAGCGCTTCCTTTCATCGGAGCTTGCAGCCAGGATGCAGCAGGCATATAAGAGAGGAGAGCTATACAGAGAGCAGGCCTTTGTGACAGGAGATACACCGGAATTTTTCTTCGGTGACCTGACAGAGGATACAGACGGAGCCGACACAGAGGATCAGATAATAATACAGGGAATTATTGATGCATTTTTTGTAGAAAATGGTAAAATAGTTCTGTTGGATTATAAGACGGACAGGGTCAGGTCAGCTTCTATGCTTACAGAGAAATATACAAAACAGCTGCAGCTCTATCAGGTAGCTGCTGAAAGAGCAATGGATATGCCTGTATCACAGCTGTATCTTTATTCATTTGCTCTGGGAAAGCAGATAGCCCTGCCCCGGGTAAAGAGTCTTCTGGGAAAGGAAAAGAAGGAGTAGAAAGTCCTTATGACAATAAAGCGGATCATTGCACTATTAGCAACGGCATCAATGACCCTTGCAGGTCTTTCAGGGTGCACGGTGGATGGAAAACAGGTGATAGTAACTACAGGAGCCCTTCCGGGAACTGTTTTCAGTATCGGACGGCTCTCCTGTGACAAAAAGACAGCAAGGGTATATCTGGCAAACTATTACAATATATATGGAAAAACAGGGGATATCTGCCTGTGGGATCAGGAACTGAATACCGGGCGGCTCGAGAAAAGCATACGAAAGGCAGTTATTGACAGACTCTCTGTTGTTTATGCCTTGAATCTCTATGCATCTGATAATGATATAAAGCTAAAAAGGACCGAGGAGGATCTTGTCGACCGGGCAGCAGAGGCATATTATGCCTCTCTTTCCCAGGAAGACAGAAAGACGCTTGATGTCTCTGAAAAGGATATCAGTAAGATGTATCAGAAAGAGGCCCTTGCTTCAAAGGTATATAAGAAGATAGTTTCAAGAGCTGATGATGAGGTTTCCGATGAGGAGGCCAGAGTCATGGATGCTGTTCTGATAACACTCGAGTCCGGAGATGATGCAACTGAAGAAAAGGCTATGAAGGAGCTTAAGAACGGGACGGATCCTTCGATAGTCGCCAAGGAATACTCTATCGACAAGAAGACTCAGGTCACGATCTGCCGCAGGACATACTCTGATCAGATCTGCGATGCAGCTTTCGCACTCGATGAGAAAAAATATTCAGAACCAGTGCATACAGCTGACGGTACATATATAATCTACTGCCTGTCAAAGTTTGATCAAAAGAAGTCGGATGAGAACCGTAACAGCATTATCGAGAGCCGTAAGAAGAAGATAATGGACTCGATCATAGAAAAACAGAACCAGCAGGACTATTCGTATTTAGATGAAAATGCCTGGAAGGATATTTCCGATAGGCTGGGACATAAGGTGGCTACGAATAGTTTTTTCAAAACTCTTTCCGATAAGATTAGTTTCTGAATCTTTGAGAAGGTTTGAGGCTATGGTTATTTTTCACAAAAAAGTTTTAACTAAATCATAAAATTTTATAAAAATAAAACCTTGGAAAATAATCAGAATGTAGTATAATTATAAATATGTAAAAAATTTTACAGTGATCAAGGCATTTTGATTGAGAGGAGACGTCGAAATGGCATCCATTAAAACATCGCAGAAGAAGTCTGCTGATCTTTCTACGACTGTCCGTGAGATACTTAATCTCAGTGAGGAGACAGGTAAGAAGGCAGCAGATGGTATCAGAAAAGAGGCAGCGAAAGTGAAAGAAGCAACTACAAAGGCAGCCGAGGCTGCAAAGGCAAGAAAGGCTGAGGAGAAGACACAGGAAACCAAGGATGTGGCTGAGAAAAAGGCTCCTGCAAAGAAGGAGGCTCCTAAGAAGACTACAGCTTCGAAGGCAGCAGGCGCTGCAAAGAAGACTGCAACAGCAGTTAAGAAGACTGTAGCAGCTGCAAAAGCAAAGGCTGAGGAGAAGGCTGCAGAACCAAAGGTATTTATCCAGTTTGCAGGCAACAGCTTCAGTCTCGAGGAGATCCTTGAGGACGCCAGAAAGGATTACACCAAGGGTCGTAAGAAGACCTTCAAGGATATTCAGATCTATGTGAAGCCGGAGGACGGTAAGGCATATTATGTTGCTGACGGAGATCCGGGAGCAGTCGATCTCAAATATAATGGCTGATGATTACACATCTTTCGTCAGGGAGCCGGTATATACCGGCTCCTTTTCATGTTTTATTTCAGTTTTCCATAAATTATCCATAATTAAACACATTTCGCTCACATAACGGTAATATAATTTTTTTAACAATTCAACAGATCACTGAATACGGAGGTATCCAATGGAAAAGAAAAAGAAGATGAAAAGGATTATAGTTATCCTTTGCATAGTGGCGGCGGTGCTTGCCATGCTCATTTCCGGCTCGATAAGGAAGAAAGCCAGGCAGGCCGAAAAGAAGAGCAGCTCGGTCAAGACTGTAAAGGTCACAAAGGGTACTATAGCAAATACAGTTACCGCCAGCGGAACCCTTGCAGAGGCAAAGACAGCCGATATAACGATACCTTCGGGGATCACGGTAAAGAAGGTCCTTGTCGAGGAGGGTGATACGGTAAAAAAGGGCCATGCCCTGGCCAAGGTGGATCTGACATCGGTAAAAGAGCAGATATATTCTGTAAGGAGCTCAATTTCTGATATAAATGATTCGCTTAAGTCAATAAAGAGCAAGTCAGGGTCGAAGTACACAGCAGAGCGTGAGATGCTAAAGGCCCAGAAGACTGACCTTTACAAGGCATTAAAGAGGCTTCTGAAAATAAAAAAGAGCGGGACCATTACCGCTAGCGTGGCAGGAACTATCGATTCAGTTAATGTAAGTGGATCATCGGATGCATCCTCATCCACGTCAACAGATAGCTCCGTGACTAATAATTCATCGCTTTCCGGTATCACCGGGACCAGTTCAGATTCTAAAGGGCTTGTTGCAAGTCAGCTTACAGAAAAGGTAGTGATTTCTGACAGCAGCTCATCTGATGGCAATGCTTGGTCCTCGACAGATGATTCACAGGAGACTTATGATGAGGCAGGTAATACAGACGGGGCAGAGTATTCATCAGAAAAGCCCTCATCAAAAAAGGATACAGACAGCTCGAAGTCTTCATCCAAAAAGGATAGTGGCAGTAAAGACAGCTCATCCTCTAAAGAAAAGACCACGACAGGTAGGACTGGAAATCCAGTTGCATCAGGGCTTACAGATTCAAACTTGTCAGCACTTACAGGATCTGCCTCTACAGGCAGCACGACATCAGAGGGAAGCGGCTCCTCGTATTCATCATCTGTCTCAGATGTGACATATACTACAGCTTTTACTATTGCTACAGGCGATATGATGGATATCTCGCTTTCGGTTGATGAGCTTGATATACTAAATATCAAAAAGGGACAGGATGTAAGCGTTGCCTTAGATGCTATCGATGGAGAGACCTTTACCGGTGAGATAACAAAGGTATCAAAGAAAGGTACAAACAGCGGAGGAAGCACCAAGTATACTGTTACCTGCCAGATAGAAAAGACAGATGATATGCTTGTCGGAATGAACGCGACAGCTGTGATAACGATCGATTCGGCCGAGGATGTGCTTACTATTCCTCTTTCTGCAGTTCAGGAGGAGGGAGGAAGCTCCTATGTATATACGACAAATGATAATGGGAGTCTGGGCGGTAAGACAAAGATAACGACCGGCCTTTCAAATGACAGCACAGTAGAGATCACAGATGGACTTTCAGAGGGCGATACGGTCTACTACAAGGATCTTTCAGGTCAGGAGCTTACAAGCTCACAGAATAATATGTCAAACATGGGAAACAATATGCAGAAAAGCCAGCAGGGCGGCAGAAACGACGGTCCTTTAGGAGACAATGGAGGCACACCGCCATCAGGCGGTAACGGCGGCCCGGGAGGTAACTAATGGATGAAAAAAAGATGATACTGCTTTCCGATGTCTCGAAGATATACAGGATAGGAGATTCTGTGGTAAAGGCTCTTGACCATGCCAATATGCATGTGAACCGTGGAGAGTTTGTAAGCGTTATAGGGCCGTCAGGCTCAGGCAAGTCTACGCTTATGAATATTATAGGCTGCCTTGATACTGCAAGCTCAGGGAAATATTATCTGGACGGACAGGAGATAGCAAATTACAGCAGAAACCAGCTTTCAAGGATCAGGAACAAAAAGATTGGCTTTATCTTTCAGGACTTCAATCTTCTGCCAAAGCTCACGGCCTATGAGAATGTAGAACTTCCTCTTATCTATCAGGGGCTGTCAGTTCAGAAAAGAAAGGAGCAGACCCAGGAAGCCTTAAACGAGCTGGGTCTCTGGGACAGAAGGGATCATAAGCCATCTGAGCTTTCCGGAGGACAGCAGCAGAGAGTTGCTATAGCAAGAGCTCTTGCTACAAGACCATCTCTTTTCCTTGCTGATGAGCCTACCGGGAATCTCGATCAGAAGACCGGAGGCAGGCTTCTGGAGCTTTTCCATAAGTTAAATGAGGAGGGAAATACTATCCTTCTTATCACTCATGACGCAAAGGTCGCAAAGGAGGCCGGAAGGTCCATAAAGATACTTGACGGACATGTCACTGATGCAAAGGATATAAACGAGATCGAGGAGGTGGTCTGATGGTAGGTTCTTCGGTAAAAATGGCTTTTTCATCGGTTTTCTCCAATAAGATGAGGTCATTTCTCACTATGCTTGGAATAATAATAGGTGTTGTCGCTCTTGTAGTCCTCGTCTCTATAACGACCTCGGCTACATCTACTATCACAGATACTATCTCATCCATCAGCACGAATTCGATTACAGTTACTATAACGGATGATAAGGACAATCCACTCAAGCTGTCTGACCTTACGGACATAAAGGCTCTTTCAGCCGTATCTGCTGTGGCTCCAAGCGCAGTTTCGCAGGCGAATGTTAAGAGCGGAAACGATACAGAGACTATGAGCCTTACCGGGACCACAGCCTCATATCAGTCTATAAATGGTATAGAGCTTTCGGCAGGCCGTTTTCTCCGTAGTGCGGATGTAGACAATCACTCAAATGTCGCAGTGATAAATGCAGATGCAGCAAGGGATATACTTGGCGTATATAACAGTTCAGAGGCCATTGGACAGACCATAAGCCTTAATGGAACGCCATATACTGTTATCGGAGTAGAAAAGCAGTCTGATACAACAGTGACCTTTGGGTCGTCCTATGAGGCCTATATTCCATTTACCTCGCTGGAGAGGCTTTCTACAACTGTAAGGGATGTGGCAAGCTTTACTGTATCACCGAAGTCGGACCAGCTGTCAGATCAGGCCCAGCAGCAGATAAACGAATATCTGCTAGAGCGTTTCTCAAACGATTCAGATGCCTTTACAGTGGTGAATATGAAGGTGATAGCAGACACTCTTGGAAAGGTGACAGGAGTCATGACCCTGATGCTTGGAGGAATAGCTGCGATTTCCCTGCTTGTCGGAGGCATAGGCATAATGAACATAATGCTTGTCTCCGTAACAGAGCGTACCAGAGAAATAGGAATAAGAAAGGCGATAGGAGCAACCGAGGGAAGCATCATGCTCCAATTTCTGATAGAAGCACTTGTGATATGTCTGATAGGAGCCGTGATAGGACTGGTTATTAGCGGGATAATAATAGCTGCCATAAACGGATTCTCGGAATACAGCTTCCGCCTGAACCCAGGAGTGTGTGTAGTCGCTACGGTTTTTTCGGTAGGAATAGGTCTACTGTTCGGTCTTTACCCAGCAAGAAAGGCAGCCGCAAAGGATCCGATCGAGGCGCTGCATTATGCGGGATAGATATTAAATTTTGTTGGCACTCTAGTTAAAAGAGTGCCAATTTTTTGTTGACAAGAGGTAAGGGATGGATTAGAATATAGATTAGCAGTCAACAAGTGCGTTGGCTAATAAAGGACCTAGAGACCAGGGACCAGGGGCTAGGGAAAAATAAATATTATATACATACCTCCCTAACCCCTAACAAATATTCAAAGGAGTGACTAAATCAATGTCAGAAAAAAGCGGCAGTCTTTCTATTACTAGCGAGAATATCTTTCCAGTTATCAAGAAGTGGCTTTATTCAGACCACGATATCTTTTACAGGGAGCTTATCAGCAATGCCTGTGATGCCATAACCAAGCTGTCAAAGCTTGCCATGATGGGTGAATGCGAGCTTCCTGCAGATTACAAGGGAAAGGTAAGCGTAGAGGTAGATCCGGAGAAGAAGACTATACAGATTTCTGATAACGGTATCGGAATGACTGAGGATGAGGTCGACAAGTATATCAATCAGATAGCCTTCTCAGGTGCGACGGATTTTCTTTCCAAGTACAAGGACAAGGGAAATGATGATCAGATAATCGGACATTTCGGTCTGGGCTTCTATTCTGCCTTCATGGTAGCAGATCAGGTCTACATTGATACCTTAAGCTATAAGGAGGGCGCGACTCCTGTGCACTGGGAGTGCGACGGCGGAACAGACTATACCTTAAGCGATGGCGATAAGACAGAGGTCGGCACGACTATCACGCTTTTCCTGAATGATGATTGCCTTGAGTTCGCCAATGAATACAAGGCAAGAGAGGTAATAGAGAAGTACTGCTCATTCATGCCGACAGAGATCTATCTGACCAAGGCAGATGCACCGACAGAGTACGAGGAGATAGATCCTGATGACAAGAGAGATACTGATACAGTCGTTGAAGAGATCCATAAGGAAGCCGAGTACGAGGACAAGAAAAAGGACGACGGTACAACAGAGAAGGTACTAAAGACCCCGGCAAAGGATAAACTTAAGATCATAAAGAGACCTGTACCTATAAACGATATCCATCCACTCTGGACCAAGACTCCTTCGGAATGCACAGAAGAGGAGTATAAGGAATTCTACAGAAAGGTCTTTATGGACTACAGGGATCCTCTGTTCTGGATCCATCTGAACATGGATTATCCGTTCAACCTGAAGGGCATAATCTATTTCCCTAAGATCAATTCAGAGTATGACTCTATAGAAGGGAAGATCAAGCTCTACAATAATCAGGTGTTCGTGGCTGATAATATAAAGGAGGTCATCCCTGAGTATTTCATGCTGCTGAAGGGAGTTATTGACTGTCCGGATCTGCCACTTAATGTATCAAGGTCTGCACTGCAGAATGATGGCTTCGTGGCAAAGATAAGGGATTATATCTCGAAGAAGGTCGCTGACAAGCTTATAGGCATGGAAAAGACCGAAAAGGATACCTATGAGAAGTACTGGGATGATATAAGCCCATTCATCAAGTACGGCTGCTTAAAGGATGAGAAGTTCTGCGACAAGATGAATGACTATATCCTCTTTAAGGATATAAATGATAAGTATGTGACCCTGCCTGAGCTTCTTGAGAAGGATGCAAAGAAGGACGTGGAAAAGACAGAGGAGAAGAAGGACGATGCGAAAGATAATGAGCCGATAAAGGAAGAGGACAAGACAGCTATCTATTATGTCACTGACAAGGCTCAGCAGGGACAGTATATAGATATGTTCAAGTCTAATGGCATGGATGCTGTAATACTTGATCGGACCATTGATACCTCCTTTATCACCCAGCTTGAGCACAGAAATCAGCATTATAGATTTTTGAGGATCGATGCGGATATCTCAAAGGCTCTTTCAGAGGAGATGGACCCGAAGGAACTGGAGGATGAGCAGAAGACCCTTGAGGAGATCTTCAAGAACGAGCTTAAAAAGGACGATCTGACGATAAAGGTCGAAAAGCTTAAGACAGAGGATATCGCGGCAGTCATCGGCCGTGATGAGAACATGCGCCGTATGAATGACATGATGAAGATGTATAATTTGAACGGCGGCGATATGTCAGAATTCTCAGGACCGGAGACACTTGTCCTTAACGTCACCCATCCGCTTGTAAAGTATCTGAATGAGCACAAGGACTCAGAGAATGCAGGACTTATAGCTCATCAGCTATACGACCTGGCAGAGCTTTCGAATCAGCCGCTTTCTCCGGCTGAGATGTCAGAGTTTATCAGGAGATCGAATCAGATCATGGAGCTTCTTACGAAGTAAGAGCCTTAAAAGAGGCAGCCAGTCCCTAAGCCGCTGTCCTGGATCAGGCATAAATGTCATACATCATAATTATAAGGACATTTTCTATAAAAAGGGTGATGCTTTTAAACATCACCCTTTTATTTTTGATTCAGCTGTGCGGCTGCAGGTGAAATTTGCCCGCTATCCGCTCAGTGCGGATCACGTTACAGAAGGCACAAGGGTCTGCCTGCTTTATCTGTTTTATTACAGTATCTTTCTCAGCAGCTCCGATAACTGAGTAGACGATCTTTCTAGGATTCTTCTCATGGGAGCCGATTCCGTCGATGATTGTGCCGCCGTGGTCGGTCTGGCTGTAGATCATCTCGCATATCTGGTCAGGAACTTTCGTTATGATAAGAAGCGTCACCTGCTGGTAGTTGCGGTACATCATGTGCTCGACCTCAGTTGTGGCGAATTGGAAGATGATGGAGTAGAGCGCCTTGTCCCAGCCGAAGAGCAGGCCGGCGATCACAAGTATCACGACGTTTATGCCCAGAATCACGTTAAATGAGTCCCGGCCTGTTTTTTCGGATATATATATAGATATAAAATCCGTTCCGCCTGTTGTCGTATCGTTTTTGAGGCAGAGGGAGATGGCAACCCCGTTTAAGATCCCTCCGAATATGCTTATCAGCAGAGTATCATAAGTGATCACGTAGCTGGGCAGAAGGTCAGTAAGCACTGAAGAGAGCGCGATGACCATGAGCGAGGTGCCGGTAAATTTCTTTCCGATAAAACGAAAGCCTATGTAGACAGGGATCGCGTTGATCGCGAGGTTTAGAGGCGTGAACGGAAGGCTTAACCCCGCGAATTTAGCCAGAGAACGCTTTATCAGAAGCGATAGTCCTGTGGCGCCTCCCGGAACAAGCCCTCCGGTAGAAACGAAGGTGTTCATATTGATCGCGAGAAGAAGTGATGAGACCACAATTACAACAAGAAGCCTTAGATTATTTACTGCATTTTTACTGTTCATCAGCTGATCTTATCCTTTGTGAAAAACGACGTCAGTTTCTTGATTGATACAAGTTTAGCATAATAGAAACCATGGATATAGTCAAATCCTTTTTTTATTGAGTAGGATACGCCGCCAGATTCGATAAAAACATGTGGAAATCATCTGATAGTGGTATTCGATTGCGCGCAATCTAAAACAACACTTGAGGATATTTGTAGATTGAAACATAACATTTATTTACCTATAATAATCACTTGACAGGTGCATATACCTGTTTTAGCTATAAAATGACGGAAGGAAAATATATGTCACAAAAACCATATACGCTTGGAATCGATATAGGATCTACGACCGTGAAGGTAGCACTTCTTGATACAGAGGACAATCTGCTCTTCTCTGACTACAGAAGGCATTTTGCTAATATCAGGGAGACACTCTACGGCCTTGTATCAGATGCCATTAAGGCAGCAGGAGACCATATGGTATCTCCTGTGATCACAGGTTCCGGCGGACTCACACTGGCCAATCATCTGAACATACCATTCTGTCAGGAGGTCGTGGCTGTAGCTACGGCTCTTACTCATTATGCGCCCCAGACTGATGTGGCTATAGAGTTAGGCGGCGAGGACGCAAAGATCATCTACTTCGAGAATGGCAATGTCGAGGAGAGGATGAACGGAGTCTGTGCCGGAGGTACAGGCTCATTTATAGACCAGATGGCCTCTCTTATACAGACTGATGCGAGCGGCCTTAATGAATATGCAAAAAGCTATAACTCCATATACCCTATAGCTGCCCGCTGCGGAGTTTTCGCAAAGACAGATATACAGCCGCTTATAAACGAGGGAGCTACAAGGGAGGATCTCTCAGCTTCTATCTTTCAGGCAGTTGTAAACCAGACGATTTCAGGACTTGCCTGTGGAAAGCCTATAAGGGGCCATGTGGCCTTTCTTGGCGGACCGCTTCATTTCCTTGACCAGCTGCGCCAGAGATTTATAGAGACCTTAAAGCTTGATGAGGAGCATACTATAATCCCTGACAATTCCCATCTTTTCGCAGCGATCGGATCTGCACTGAACTATAAGGATGAGAGCCAGATGATGCTTTCCTCGATCGAGGAGAAGCTTTCAAAGCCACTTAAGATGGAATTCGAGGTGGCCAGGATGGAACCTCTCTTCAAGGACAGGCAGGAATATGACGCCTTTTTGGAAAAGCATGGAAATAACCATGTGAAGACAGCCGATATAAAGCAGGCTAAGGGAAATGTCTTCCTTGGAATAGATGCGGGCTCTACCACGACAAAGGTAGCCCTGATAGATGATGATGGAAGACTCCTGTATTCTTTCTATGATAATAACAACGGATCACCGTTAAAGACGGCTGTTCGGGCAATGGGAGAGATAAATAAGCTTCTGCCGCCTGAGGCCCATATAGTCCATTCATGCTCTACTGGATACGGAGAGGCACTTTTGAAATCAGCCTTCAAGCTTGACGACGGAGAGGTGGAGACGGTCGCCCATTACTATGCAGCAGCCTTCTTCGATCCGGATGTTGACTGTATTCTTGATATAGGCGGACAGGATATGAAGTGCATAAGGATAAAGGATCATACAATAGATTCTGTCCAGCTGAACGAGGCATGCTCGTCAGGATGCGGCTCCTTCATAGAGACCTTTGCAAAGTCACTTAATTATAGTGTGATCGATTTCGCAAAGGAGGCACTTTTTGCGGAGCATCCGATCGACTTAGGTACCCGCTGTACCGTATTCATGAATTCAAAGGTCAAGCAGGCCCAGAAGGAGGGAGCATCGGTTGCCGATATATCAGCCGGACTTGCCTATTCAGTAATAAAGAATGCCCTGTTTAAGGTAATAAAGCTCTCAGACCCCAGACAGCTTGGAAAAAACGTGGTCGTTCAGGGAGGAACATTCTATAATGATGCGGTTCTTCGCGCCTTCGAAAAGATAGGCGGCCTCCATGTGACCAGGCCTGATATAGCCGGGATTATGGGAGCCTTCGGCTCTGCCCTTATAGCAAGAGAAAGATACGAGGATGAAAAGACCACATCTATGCTTTCGATGGATCAGATCCTTTCCCTTACATATTCTACGAATATGACTCATTGCCAGGGTTGTACGAACAAGTGTATGCTGACTATAAACAAGTTCTCAGACGGAAGACGCTTCATTACAGGAAACCGCTGCGAAAGAGGACTTGGCAAACCGAAGAATCCGGATAATATTCCAAACCTTTATGACTATAAGTACAAGAGGGTATTCGGCTATGAGCCGCTTCCTTTGGAGAAGGCTAAGCGCGGAACGATAGGGATACCAAGGGTCCTTAATATGTATGAGAACTATCCTTTCTGGGCCGTATTCTTCAAGGAGCTGGGCTTTAATCTGGTCCTTTCTCCGGATTCGTCGAGAAAGATCTATGAGCTTGGAATAGAGTCAATACCGTCAGAGTCTGAATGCTATCCGGCAAAGCTTACTCACGGACATGTCCAGTGGCTTATTAATAACGGAGTAAAGACCATCTTTTACCCGTGTGTGCCATATGAGAGAAATGAGTTTCCTGACTCCAACAATCACTATAACTGTCCTATAGTGACCTCCTATGCGGAAAATATCAGGAATAACGTAGAGGATATCACCTCGGGCAAGGTCAGGTTCATAAGCCCATTCATGGCCTTTACAAATGAAGGGGTGCTTTCCGACCAGCTGGTAAAGGTCTTTAAGGAGGAATACGATATACCTGAACATGAGGTCAGGGACGCCGCTCATAAGGCCTGGTACGAGTTTACTCATGCCAGATGGGACATAGAGAAAAAGGGTGAGGAGACGATAGAGTATCTGAAGAAAACTGGACGGCACGGAATAGTCCTCTGTGGAAGACCATATCACGTGGATCCCGAGATAAATCACGGGATTCCTGATCTTATCACAAGCTATGGTATGGCAGTACTTACCGAGGACTCGGTTTCTCATCTTGGAAAGCTGGAGAGACCGCTTATTGTAATGGATCAGTGGACCTACCATACCAGAATGTATTCAGCAGCCAACTTTGTAAAGAAGACCGACTGTCTCGATGTGATCCAGCTTAATTCATTCGGATGCGGACTTGATGCGGTCACGACCGACTGCGTAAGCGATATCCTGACGAAAAGCGGCAAGATCTATACCTGCCTCAAGATAGATGAGGTAAATAACCTTGGCGCAGCAAGGATAAGAGTTCGTTCTCTTCTGGCAGCGATCAGGGTTAGACAGAGAAATGCCAGAAAGGAGGAGGCAGGGAGAAGGATAGTGCCTTCTTCATATCAGCGTAAGATCTTTACAAAGGATATGAAGAAAAACTATACCATTCTTGCTCCTCAGATGTCTCCTATCCATTTCGATATCATAGCGCCTGCCATGTCAAGTGCCGGCTATACCGTTGTGGTTCCTGAGGTGCCTGCAAAGGACTGTGTGGATAACGGGCTTCGCTTCGTAAACAATGATGCCTGCTATCCTTCGCTTCTGGTAGTAGGGCAGTTTATAGCTGCGCTCAAGTCAGGAAAGTATGATCTTAAACGCACGGCCCTTCTGATCACCCAGACAGGAGGCGGCTGCCGGGCCTCAAACTATATCTCCTTCATAAGAAGAGCCCTTGGCAAGGCCGGCTACGGAGATATCCCTGTGATATCACTGAATGTGGTTGGTCTGGAGAAGAATCCGGGCTTTAAGCTTGGACCAAAGCTGATCCAGCATGGCCTTTACGGACTGGTCTTTGGAGATATCTTCCTCAAATGTCTCTACAGAATGAGACCGTATGAGAAGGTAAAGGGCAGTGCCGATGAGCTTTATTCCAGCTGGAAGAAAAAGGTAATAGACTTCCTTTCAAGGCCGGCCATGCTCTCCCACAGGAAGTTTTCCAAGATGTGCCGTGATATAATCGCTGATTTCGATAATCTTCCGATCACGGATCAGAAGAAGCCTCGTGTCGGTATAGTAGGAGAGATAATGGTCAAGTATTCGGTGGTGGCCAACAACCATCTGGCAGATCTCCTGGAATCAGAGGGAGCAGAGGCAGTGATACCTGACCTCACCGATTTCCTCCTCTACTGCTTCTTTAATGAGAGGTTCAAGCATGAGAATCTGGGAACATCAAAGCGGGCAGTTACAATGTCCAATCTGGGGATACGCTTCTTTGAGTGGCTGAGGCGTCCTGCAAGGAAAGCCTTTGAGGAATCAAGGCACTTCACTCCGCCTGCATACATAGAAGAGACAGCAGAGAGGGCAAAGGAGATAGTATCACTTGGCGATCAGACAGGCGAGGGCTGGTTCCTTACCGGAGAAATGCTCGAGCTTGTAAATTCAGGCGTCAACAATGTGGTCTGCATACAGCCGTTTGGCTGCCTCCCTAACCATATAGTAGGAAAGGGAGTAATAAAGAAGATCCGTTCCAGGTATCCGGGAGCCAATATAGCAGCTATAGACTATGATCCGGGTGCATCAGAGGTAAATCAGCTGAACAGGATCAAGCTGATGCTTTCGAGCGCATTCAAGAATATGAACTGACAGGCAAAGGTGAGAGGCGGATGGGCCTCTCATCTTTTTTGCTTTATTTATTTGCGGATTTCTGATAGAATATTCATATGAAGACTTATAACAAAAACGGGAAAATTGAACTGCTCAGGTTTGTATTCTGCCTTACCATAATACTGTTTCACTGCAGCAGGACCTTTGGGTTCTCTCACCTTAGTCTGGGCGACTTTTCAGTGCCGGTCCTTAGAAGAGGATATTATGGAGTGGAGTTTTTCTTTGTAGTATCAGGCTTTCTGATGGGCAGATCCATTCATAAGCGAAGGAAGAACTTGCGTCTGGGACTGGTAAAGCCGGTTGAGCTGGGACGCACTACGATCAGATATATGCTGAAGAAGTATATAAGCATATTTTCCTATCATGTCTTCCCCTTCATAGCTCTTATGGTGCTAAAGGTGGTAGTGCAGGATATATATGACGGAGGCGCAAAGGATGTGATGCAGTACATCTTCAATGCCATACCGGAATTTTTCTTCCTGCAGAAGTTCGGCTTCACTAACACCAATGTGGATGTGATAGAATGGTATATCTCAGCTATGTTTATAGCCATGCTCCTGCTCTATCCGGTCATCTCGAAGTTCTACTATCTTTATACAAGGGCTATAGGACCTCTGGTTTCCTTATGGATACTCGGAGTCCTTCAGTACAATTTCGGGACCTTTGCGGATCAGGACAGATGGATAGGCTTTGGATATGTATGCGTATTCAGGGCTATAGCTGAACTTTCACTTGGAGCAAGTGCCTTCGAGTTCGCGAGGACCTTAAGCCACAGGTATTTTCAGAGAAGGGACAGGATCATCTTTACTGTCATTGAGATAGCGGGCTTTGCTCTTACTATCTTCTACTCCCTTTCCTCGTATACTTCCAAGTACGAGACTCATGTGCTTATGTTCATGACTCTTTCTATAGTGCTTGCCTTCTCTGGACAGACTATCGGCAGAGAGGAATTCTCGAATGGATTTGTCATGTGGCTGGGAAAGATTTCGATGCCGATGTACCTCTGTCAGCTTCTGGGGATCAATATAGTAAACGGATTTCTTGATTTCCTGCCAAAGGCAGCGATGACTCTGTTTGCCTTAGTCTTTACATTTGTCATTGCTCTCGTATCCATGCCGATCGGAAGACATATAAGACAAGCTATAATTGACAAGAGAGCATCAACGAAATATAATGAAACAAGTATGCTTAGATAAGCGGATTTATTTTTTATAAGGAAAGCTATGTTAGACAAACTGGAACGCAGGCTGGGCCGTTATGCCATACCTCATCTGATGAACTGGTTCATCGGAGGATATGTGATAGGATACATACTTGAGGCATTCGGAAATGGCCTGACAGATCTTATGACTCTTGAGCCGTATTATATCCTTCATGGACAGATATGGAGGATCATCACCTGGGTGATGATACCTCCGGCTCAGAATATATTCTTTGCGATCATAATGATCATTTTCTACTGGCAGCTGGGAAGAGCCTTAGAACAGGTCTGGGGTACCTTCAGGTTCAATGTTTATATGCTGGGCGGGCTTCTTATCACTGTGATAGCAGCCTTTATCCTCTATCTGTCTGCCTGGGGGATCACCGGAAACCAGATGATATCGATTGGTGCATATTTCTCGACAGACTACATCAACCTGAGCATCTTCCTTGCATTTGCCCTTACCTTTCCAGAGGAGAGGATACTTCTTTACTTCTTTATCCCTGTAAAGATGAAGTGGATGGCATATCTCTATCTTGTTTTCATCGGTATAGACGTGATATCTGCGATCAGGATGGGAAGTGCAGGAATCCCTGCGATAGTTGCAATAGCAGCATCGCTTCTGAATTTTGTCTTCTACTATCTGCAGACAAAGAACCTTAAGGGACCCAGGCAGTGGAAGAGGCAGCATGATTTCAAAAGACGCTATAACAGTGCAGGCTACAGTGGCTGGCAGACCAGAGAGGATCAAAAGCCGAAGACCAGATTTACCAAGAGCAGGCAGATCCCAATACATAAATGCTGTATATGCGGACGCACCGAGATCTCCAATCCAGAGCTGGATTTCAGATTCTGTACCAAATGCAAGGGCAATTATGAGTACTGCTCTGACCATCTGTTCACTCATGTACATAAGACCTGATAGTAAGGAGTCATATAATGAAGAACTTTATTGAAGAGGAAATTGACAAGGACTTAGAGAGCGGACGTTTCGATCATGTCGTTACCAGATTTCCTCCGGAGCCGAATGGATTCCTCCATATAGGACACGCAAAGAGTATCCTTCTGAACTATGGACTGGCTCAGGAATACCATGGACAGTTCCATATGAGATTTGATGATACAAATCCTACTAAGGAAAGATCTGAATTCGTAGATGCGATCCAGGAGGACATCAGATGGCTTGGAGCCAAATGGGAAAAGACCATGTATGCTTCAGACTATTTTGAGCAGATGTATGAGTATGCGGTAAAGCTCATCAAGAAGGGTAAGGCCTATGCATCTGATCTCTCAGCTGACCAGATCAGGGAATACAGGGGAACCCTTACAGAACCTGGTAAAAAGGACCCGAATTCTGACCGTCCTGTAAGTGAGTCGCTTCAGATATTTTCCGATATGAGAGATGGAAAGTACAAGGACGGAGAAATGGTCATCCGGGCAAAGATAGATATGTCTTCGCCAAATATCAATATGAGGGATCCTGTCATATACAGGGTGGCTCATATGGCTCATCAGAGACAGGGCGATAAGTGGTGCATCTATCCTATGTATGATTTCGCCCATCCTATAGAGGATGCGATAGAGGGTGTCACTCATTCCATCTGCACTCTCGAGTTTGAGGATCACAGACCTCTTTACAACTGGGTAGTAGAGGAATGTGAATTCGAGAATCCTCCGAGACAGATAGAGTTTGCCAAGCTTTATCTGAAGAATGTGGTAACAGGCAAGAGATACATAAAGAAGCTTGTAGAGGATGGTATAGTAGATGGCTGGGATGATCCGAGACTTGTGTCTATAGCAGGACTTCGCAGAAGAGGCTATACGCCTGAATCGATCAGGAGATTTGTAGAGCTTGCAGGAGTAAGCAAGGCCAATTCAATAGCAGAGTATCCTATGCTGGAATACTGCATCAGAGAGGACTTAAAGACAAAGGTTTCCCGCATTATGGCTGTCCTTGATCCGATAGAGCTTGTGATAGACAATTATCCTGATGGAGCGAGCGAGAAGCTTACAGTAAAGAACAATGTAGAGAATCCTGATCTGGGTGAAAGAGAGGTCACATTCTCAAAGCATCTTTATATAGAAAAGAGCGACTTCATGGAGGTACCCGTAAAGAAGTATTTCCGTATGTTTCCTGGTAATGAGGTCCGTCTTATGAATGCCTATTTTGTTACCTGCACAGGTGTAGATAAGGATGAAAACGGCAATATCATAAGGATACATGCGACCTATGATCCGGCTACCAGAGGCGGAGATTCTCCGGATGGAAGAAAGGTAAAGGGGACCATACACTGGGTGGATAAGGAGAGCGCATTTAAGGCTACGGTAAGGCTTTACCAGAATATCATCGATGAGGAAAAGGGAGTCTACAACGAGGATAATAGCCTGAATCTGAATCCTGACTCTCTTATCGTAAAGGAGGCCTATATTGAAAGCTCCGTAAAGGAGGCAACTGCCTATCAGAGCTTCCAGTTCGTGCGTAACGGATTCTTTACGGTAGACTGCAAGGATTCGAAGAAGGGAGAGCCTGTTTTCAACCGGATCGTTTCCTTGAAGAGCTCGTTTAGGTTACCGGCAGAGAACTAGTTTTGGAGGATTTGCAATGAATCTGTTATCAGGTTTGGAAAAGTTCGGGATCAAGGCCGACGGGGATCTTGACATCACAAAGAATCCCGGACAGCAGAAGGATTCCAAGGGCAGGGAGATAAAGAAGACTGCCATTGAGGATCTCACAGAGAAGGATCTGCTTCTGCAGAAGTCGGTCCAGTGTCCTATCTGCGATCATAAGTTCAAGGTGCTTGCAGTAAAGAGCGGAAAGGTAAAGAGGATAGGAGCGGATGCAGATACCCGTCCTCGTTATCACAATATAGACACGATAAAGTACGATGCCATAGTCTGTCCGCATTGCGGATATGCAGCCCTTACCAAGTATTTCGAGCATCTTTCAGCTACACAGATGAGATGGGTAAAGGAAGCAGTCTGTAGCAAGTTTACTCCGCTTTCTGATGATGTGCCTGAGACATATTCTCCGGATGAGGCAGTCGACAGATACAAACTTGCTCTTGTTTCTGCAATGGCAAAGCATGCCAGGACCTCGGAAAAGGCACTTATATGTCTTAGGATAGCCTGGATCAGGCGTGACCAGATAAAGGAAATCCCTGACCATACTCCTGAGCAGCTGCATAAGAGAGCAGAGCTCATAGAGGAATACAACGGATTCTACAGGCAGGCCTACGATGGATTTGACCAGGCCTACAGTACAGAGACAGGACTCAACACAGTAAGCATAGAATATATTATGGCCAATATGGCTATACACTTCAAGGAGTATGGCAAGGCAAGCCAGCTGATCTCAAAGCTTCTTGGCAATCCGAATGCGAATCCGAGAGTAAAGGACCGCTGCCTTGAGCTTAAGGAAATTGTAGTTAAGGCAACTAAGAAATCATGACCCCGCAGGGTGCGCAGGTCATAGATTCTTTGAAATAAGAAAGGAAAAAGAAAATGAGTGAAAAGCTAAGAGTAGGTATCCTCGGAGGAACAGGAATGGTAGGACAGCGTTTTATCGCTATTCTTGAGAATCATCCCTGGTTTGAGGTGACAGAGATCGCTGCATCTCCAAGAAGTGCAGGAAAGACATACGAGGAGTGCGTTAAGGACCGCTGGAAGATGGATACTCCTATTCCGGAGGCTGTAAAGAATATAGTAGTAAAGAACGTAAACGATGTTGAAGAGGTTTCAAAGGACGTAGACTTCTGCTTCTCAGCCGTTGATATGAAAAAGGATGAGATAAAGGCAATCGAGGAAGCTTATGCAAAGACCGAGACTCCTGTCGTTTCCAATAACTCAGCACATCGCTGGACACCGGATGTGCCTATGGTAGTTCCGGAGATCAATCCAGAGCATTTTGAGGTTATAGAGTCACAGAAGAAGAGACTTGGGACAAAGCGCGGATTCATCGCGGTTAAGCCTAACTGCTCTATCCAGTCCTATGCTCCTGTCCTTACCTCATGGATGAAGTTCCATCCTACAGAAGCAGTTGTTTCAACCTATCAGGCTATCTCAGGCGCTGGAAAGACCTTTAAGGACTGGCCGGAGATGGAAGGAAACATTATTCCATACATTGGCGGAGAGGAAGAGAAGTCAGAAAGAGAGCCGCTCCGTCTCTGGGGTAAGGTAGAGAACGGACAGATAGTCCCTTCAGACTGCATGAAGATTACCTCCCAGTGTATAAGGGTACCGATCCTTTATGGACATACAGCAACTGTTTTCGTAAACTTTGCAGATAATCCTACAAAGCAGGAGCTTATCGATGCCATGACCTCATTTTCAGGACTTCCTCAGGAGCTTGATCTTCCAAGCGCTCCTAAGCAGTTCATCCGTTATATGGAAGAGGATGACAGACCTCAGGTAAGGCTCGATGTGAACTATGAGAACGGAATGGGAATAACAATAGGCCGACTCCGCGAGGATTCTATCTTTGACTGGAAGTTCGTAGGTCTCTCCCACAACACTATGAGAGGCGCTGCAGGTGGAGCTGTGCTCTGCGCTGAGCTTCTTAAGGCAAAGGGATATATTGAGGCAAAATAAAACTGTCTGTCGCGGGAGCCTTATCCCGCGGCGCCAATAATAAAAGGAGGATGTATGGGGAAAAATCTTTTCATAGCTGAAAAACCAATGGTCGCGAGAGCTTTCGCGGCCGTTTTTGATGATAATCTGGTAAAGCATGACGGCTATCTGGAGGGTAATACGACAGTTGTGACCTGGTGCGTAGGACATCTTGTCACAATGAGCTACCCTGAGGTCTATGACGAGAAATATAAGAAATGGTCCTTTGACACCCTGCCTTTTATTCCGGATAAGTTCAGATATGAGGTTATTTCAGGAGTAAAAAAGCAGTTCAAAATAGTAAGCGGACTACTGAACAGAGATGATGTTGAAAGAATCTATGTCTGTACCGACTCCGGACGGGAGGGAGAATATATCTACCGTCTTGTTCGTGATATGGCAGGAGTCCATGGCAAGGATGAGAGAAGGGTCTGGATAGATTCGCAGACAGATGAGGAGATAAAACGCGGTATCAGAGAAGCTAAGCCTGAAAGTGAATACGATTCACTTGCAGATGCTGCCTATCTGCGCGCCAAGGAAGATTATCTGATGGGGATCAATTTTTCCAGGCTCCTTACTCTTAAGTACGGAAACAGGATGGCATCCTTTCTAAACACCAGATACCAGGTCATAGCAGTAGGAAGGGTCATGACCTGTGTGCTTGGGATGGTAGTCCGCCGCGAGATAGAAATCAGGCAGTTTGTAAGGACTCCGTTTTACAGGCTGATAGCAAATACAGCTGACGGGCTTGCTCTCGAATGGAGGAGCCAGAAGCTCTCCTTCTATAATGGCTCAGATCTTCTTTATAAGGAAAATGGCTTTAATGAAAGATCTGGTGCTACAGGACTTGCCTCTCTCCTTTGCAAAAGAGATATTTTTCCCGACAAGGCACCTGACCAAGGGCCTGATATAGCTGCGTGCGACCTTACTATGAAGGTTCTTTCAGTCCAGAAAAAGGATGAGAGAAAGAATCCTCCTCTTCTATACAATCTGGCTGAGATACAAAACGACGCATCCAAGTTCTTCAAGATATCCCCTGACCAGACCCTTACTATAATCCAGTCACTGTATGAGAAAAAGCTCGTTACCTATCCCAGGACCGATGCCAGGGTGCTTTCTTCTGCAATAGCAAAGGAGATCGATAAGAACATAAGGGGCCTTAAGAATCTGGCTCCATTTTCATCATTCTGCGACGAGATCCTTTCTAGCGGCTCCTATAAGAATATAGGAAAGACCAGATATACCGATGACAGGAAGATCACGGACCATTATGCCATAATACCGACAGGCCAGGGACTTTCTGCCTTAAAGAGCCTGAATCCTACAGAGCAGAGGGTATATGAGACTATAGCAAGGAGGTTTCTGGCAATATTCTATCCCCAGGCAGTCTATAAGAAGACCGCTATCGAGGCAGAGGCAGCCCTTTCAGGAGAGGATCATAAGAGCTACAGCGAGCACTTCTATGCCAATGACAGATATCTGTCGAGCGAGGGATATCTGAAGGTCATGAATTATTCTTTCATGAAAAACAAGGACCAGTCAGGCTCGGCTAACAAAAGCCTTTCTTCTATAAAAAAAGGTGACCTTATAAGTGCTAGCTCACTTGAGATTAAGGAGGGGGAGACAAAGCCGCCTAAACGCTATACATCGGGTTCCATGATACTTGCGATGGAAAACGCCGGATCGCTTATAGAGGATGATGAGCTAAGAGAGCAGATCCGCTCAAACGGGATCGGAACCTCGGCGACCAGAGCCGGTATACTTGAAAAGCTGGTAAAGAACAGATATCTGTCCCTTAATAAAAAGACTCAGGTGATCACTCCGACGCTTACAGGAGAGATGATATACTATGTTGTGGGATATTCCATAAGGCCAATGCTAAATCCTACCCTTACTGCAAGCTGGGAAAAAGGGCTTTCACAGGTCGCTGATTCAGAAATAGACGAGAAGGACTATATGGGAAAGCTCTGTGACTTCATAAAGCAGTATACTGATGTGGTAAAGAGACAGGATAATGGAGCTGTGCTTACTAGGTGCTTCAGATACGCCTCCGGATTCTATAAGGAGGGTTCTTATGGCGGAGTCGGTAAAAGGAAGACATCTAAGAAAAAATAAGGAGATAACATGCTTCGTGTTACATTCATTCATCAAAGCTCATTTGTCGTAGAGACTGATACGAAACAGATAGTCTTTGACTATTTTCCGGCATCCGCTATAAGAGAGCCTGTTTTTCACGGCAAGGAGCCGCTCTTTTCGGCGGACAAGCCTCTCTATGTCTTTGCGTCCAACTGTCATGGAGACCATTTTTCAAAAGAGGTCCTTAAATGGGCAGAGGAAAGGGAGACGCATTATTTTTTCTCATCAGACATCAGGCCGATCCTTGGAAAAGGCCAGGGACAGAATATAAAGTATCTTGGACCAAATGCCTCCTGTGAGATAAACGGAGTCAGGGTGACTACGCTAAGGAGCAATGACGCTGGTGTAGCCTTTATCGTAGAGACAGACGGGCTTACCATTTATCATGCCGGGGACCTGTCTGTATGGAATGTAGATAGTGATGGCAACAGACTTTATGCGGATCTATATGGAGGAGGCTACAAGAGACAGATCAGAGGGCTTGAAAACAGGCACATAGATATAGGCTTTGTGGTTCTCGATCCGCGGATAGGAGCAGGCGCATACAAGGGGATAGAGTATTTCCTTACCCATGTAGACTGCGATCTTGTCTTTCCTATGGGCTGCTGGGAGGATTACAGGGCAATAGAGAGCTTCAGGAGACTTCCCCAGATAGTAAGGCTTAAGGACAAGGTCATATCGATTGACCGGGATAATATCATATTCAATATTGACTGAATTGCTGAAAAAAGAGTATAATTGTTATTTGGTAAAATTACTTTTTTAAGGAGATTTATAACCATGAAATACGGAGTAAATGAGCTTCGAAGAATGTATCTGAATTTCTTCGAGAGCAAGGGACATCTCGTAATGAAAAGCTTTTCACTTGTGCCCCACAATGATGATTCGCTTCTTCTGATAAACGCAGGAATGGCACCGCTCAAGCCATATTTTACAGGCCAGGAGATACCGCCAAGGAGAAGGGTGACGACCTGTCAGAAGTGCGTAAGGACAGGAGATATAGAGAATGTGGGAAAGACAGCAAGGCATCTGACCTTCTTTGAGATGCTCGGGAATTTCTCCTTCGGTGACTACTTCAAGAGAGAGGCAATACACTGGTCATGGGAGTTCCTTACAGAGGTTTTAGGTCTTGAGCCGGACAGGCTCTATCCTTCTATCTATGGAGAGGATGATGAGGCCTTTAATATCTGGAACAAGGAGATCGGCGTTCCTGCCGAGAGGATATACAGATTCTATCGCGATCCCAAGACCGGAGAGTGCGACAACTTCTGGGAGCATGGCGCAGGCCCTTGCGGACCGTGCTCTGAGATATATTATGACAGAGGCGAGAAGCACGGCAATGGCCCTGAGGACGTTATGGGTGGAGAGGGCGACCGTTTCATGGAGGTATGGAACAACGTTTTCACCCAGTTCTATAATGACGGACATGGAAATTATTCAGAGCTTGTCCAGAAGAACATAGATACAGGAATGGGACTTGAGAGACTTGCAGTTGTAATGCAGGATGTTGATTCCGTTTTTGATATCGATACCATGAAGGCTATAAGAGACGCAGTATGCTCTCTTTCTGGAAAGACCTATCAGACGGATGAAAAGGATGACGTTTCGATCAGGCTTATAACAGACCATATCAGATCGACGACGTTCATGATAAGTGATGGTATCCTTCCTTCCAATGAGGGAAGAGGATATGTGTTAAGACGTCTTATCAGAAGAGCTGCCCGTCACGGAAGGATGCTGGGGATAAAGGGCGAGTTTATGGGTAAGCTTGCCGATGTGGTGATCCGTGAGAGCCACGACGGATATCCTGAGCTCCTTGAAAAGCAGGAGTTTATCAGAAGAGTCCTTACTGAGGAGGAGCACAAGTTCAATGCGACTATAGATCAGGGACTTTCTATCCTTTCAGAGCTAGAGGATGATCTCTCATCAAGGAATGAAAAGGTCCTTTCAGGAAAGGATGCCTTCAGGCTTTATGATACCTATGGCTTCCCTGTGGATCTGACAAACGAGATCCTCGAGGAAAAGGGCTTTAATGTAGATATGGACGGCTTCAAGGCAGCCATGGATGAGCAGAGGCAGAAGGCCAGGGATGCAAGAAAGACCTCCAATTACATGGGAAAGGCCGCGACGGTCTATGATGATATAGATAAGACCATTACAACTGAGTTCGTAGGCTATGATACTCTTCATACGACAGCAAAGATCAGCTGTATGACCTCAGAGGTCGATCCAGAAAACGGGAAATACGGAGAGATAGTAAAGACTCTTTCCAACGGAGAGAAGGGAACGATAATAACAGATGTCACTCCTTTCTACGGTACCATGGGAGGACAAGTCGGAGATACAGGAGAGATCCGCACTGACAACGGAGTCTTTACGGTTACAGATACCATCCATCTGCTGGGAGGCAGGGTAGGTCATGTCGGATATGTTTCTGACGGAGTGATCTCTATAGATGAGCCTGTAGAGATGTCAGTAGATCAGCAGAGAAGAGAGCGGATCTGCTGTAACCATTCGGCTACCCATCTGCTCCAGAGGGCCTTAAGGGATGTCCTTGGTGAGCATGTCCAGCAGGCCGGCTCATATCAGGATGATAAGGAGTTAAGGTTTGACTTTACACATTTCTCTGCAATGTCTGACGAGGAGCTTAAAGAGGTAGAGAGGCTTGTAAATGAGCGTATCCATGCCGGAGCAGATGTAGTGACTGAGGTTATGAGCCTTGAGGATGCCAAGAAGACAGGAGCTATGGCACTGTTCGGAGAGAAGTACGGCGATAAGGTAAGAGTCGTAAAGATGGGAGATTTCTCCACAGAGCTCTGCGGAGGAACTCATGTGAAGAATACCAGAGAGATCGGCGCTATAAAGATCCTTTCCGAGAACGGAGTATCAAGCGGCGTCAGAAGAATAACTGCTCTTACCGGAGACAATATCCTTTCCTACTACAAGGACATGGAGGAAAAAATGGATCAGGTCCTTGCCGCTCTTAAGAGCCCGCTCAACAGCGCTCTCGACAAGGTAAATTCTCTCTACAATGAGATAAAGACCTTAAAGAGCGAGAATGAGTCCTTAAAGAGCAGCGCCGCAAAGGATGCTATCGGAAATATAAAGGATGATATAGAGGATATTGGCGGAGTAAGCTTCTACGCCAAAGCACTTAAGGGTGTCGGAGGCGGAGATCTCCGTTCTGTCGGAGACCAGATAAAGGAAGAACTGAAGGACGGAGTCATCTTCCTCGCTTCTGATAATGACGGTAAGGTAGCGCTTCTTGCAATGGCATCTGACCAGGCGGTAAAGAAGGGCGCACATGCCGGAAATCTGATAAAGGCAGTGGCTTCCGTAGTAGGCGGAGGCGGAGGCGGACGAGCAAATATGGCTCAGGCCGGAGGAAGGGACGCTTCTAAGATCCCTGATGCCATAAAGGAGGCCTCAAGGGTACTTAAGGAACAGTTATCATAATATGGCAGAAATTGCGAACTGGACGGCAGGGTCCGTCATACTAAAAAAGAATGATACAGCAGATTCTCTTATGATCCTTCTCAAGGGAACGGTAGAGAGGGTTGTAGGTGAGGCAAGTCTGACCCTGCTGCCAGGGAGCATCCTTGGGATCGGCGTCTCGCCTGACGAGGGCTATGACAGCGATTATGTGGCAGTAACTGCCTGCTCTACCTATGCCTGCCCTTATTCTCGGGACAATGATCTGGATTCGGTTTTCAAAGAGTATCCAAAGCTTGCTCCGGTCATGACCCAGCAGGCTGTAAGGAATACCTGCAACCTCTATGACGCTCTTTTAGAGCTTATAGACAGCGCCAGGGCCATGTACAGAGACCTTATCTCAAGGTTTGATTCCTATCCTGATATGTGCAGGCGTACAGGTGATCAGATAAAGGACTATCAGGCCCTTCGTACTTTCCCAGGGCCTGTAGAGGATACCGGTATTGAAGAATGGAAGGTCAGGCTCCTTAAGAGTCTTATGACTCTTG
Source organism: Candidatus Weimeria sp. HCP3S3_B5 (assembly GCF_052064335.1). Lineage (NCBI taxonomy): Bacteria > Bacillati > Bacillota > Clostridia > Lachnospirales > Lachnospiraceae > Candidatus Weimeria > Candidatus Weimeria sp. HCP3S3_B5. Next base: position 52,995 of record NZ_JBQHVU010000004.1, read on the forward strand.
AGGGCAGAAAGGACGAGCTGCTTGCCGGAAGGATAGATCTTTCAGCGAGCCTTGCTGATCTTGCTGTCCTGTTCATAAACGAGGTAAGGAAGAGGATAGGAGAGGTAGAAAGCTATAAGGAGAAGCTTAAGGTAGCGTCAGCAGGTTTTCTGGTAGAGTATTCTGCCCTGAAGTCCAAGCTGTCCTCGATCACCAATGGTAAGGGAGAGGATATGTCATCCCTTACGGGTATCTTTGACAAGATTGTCGTCTATTCAGAACTGTCGCCTGAGGATACGGCTGATATACGAAGCGCCATGCGGGAATACAAGTCCATAAAGGACCGCTATGGTATATCCGACCAGATCAGGAAGATAAGGAGACATTTAAGTTCAGCCTTTTATCCGCTTTATGAGGCGGTCCTTGTAAAGGCGATAAAAGAGAAGGAGATGCCTGTCTACGTCAGGACCTTCCTTATGTTTGGCCTGCTTGATGAGGAACTTCTGACAAAGGAGGAGCTTCGAACCCTGTATGGGTTTGCTTCATCCTACCGTCCTGATCCAAGGGGCCATGTTATGTGTGCATATGAATGGCTTGCAAGGGTATACAGGATGCAGGCAGACCCCTCGAGAAATGAGTTTGATATGGACTATCAGGCTTATCTGAAGGACCAGCTGCACAGCGGGGATATCACCGAGGAACTATATAAGAAGCTTTTGGTAAGCGGCAGGAACAGACTGCACTTCGAGATAAGTAATCTCTTTACCATCGGAAACAGGATGACCTTCGGAAGGATAAGCGCATTCGAGCCGGTCTTCGATGATGTAAATGTGATCGGATCCATGGAAAAGGGCTATCTCCACGCCGACAAGGTCTATAAGGAACTTGCAGAGATCACAGACAGGGACTACAGTATCTTTTACAGGAATGATATCTATTCGGATCCTGAGAGGAATATCACCCAGCTGCCTGTTCATAAGCAGTTTTTACCCAACTTTATCCTGATGCCTGTGATGGGATCAAGATTCGCACTCTGGCAGGAGATAGAGGGGAAGAGAAGACAGTCCGAAGCCAGGATGCTTCTTCCTATAATCATGTCCGAGGATATTTCTTCTGCCATGACAAGGCTGTGCGGAGAATTCCGCTGGGAGATGTGCAAGACAGAGCAGGGTATCCACTGGAATGATATGAGAGATCCATCGCTTACGGCTGAATATACGGATTATCTGCAGTTCTACAGGAAGAACAGCCAGATCACAGCCGATATAAAGGAGAGAATCAAGAACGAGCTGAAGAAATACAACAATAATTTCAAGGCAGTATTTGTCGCGGATTATTCGGACTATATCCGCTTCGAAAGCAATGGATCGCTGCGTCTTTTAAAGATACCAAGGGAGATTCTGGCTAAGTATGCTCCGTTTTCGGGCCGCTCAAAGGAGCTTCTGAAGGAGAATCCTCAGTACAAGCAGTTCATAGAGAGGTTCAACAACCACGAGGCCAGAGACAGGCGTATAATTGCCCTTACTCTAAAGAGGTTCGAAAAGGAAGGCATAGAGTCTCCGAAAGAGCTTGTGGACGAATATAATTATCTCAGCCATTAAATAGGACTTGACATTTGTTGCAGTAGTGGTAAAATACTATTTGCGTGAGTTTTCACAATCCCAACACTGGAGGGAGGTAGAGCAAGAGTGGCTAGCGTTATCGTTAAAGAAAACGAATCATTAGACAGTGCACTTCGCAGATTCAAGCGTAATTGTGCCAAGGCTGGTATCCAGCAGGAGATCCGCAAGAGAGAGCACTATGAGAAGCCAAGCGTCAGACGTAAGAAAAAGTCTGAGGCTGCCAGAAAGCGTAAGTACAACTAATTGTCTGGTGTTTCCTTAATGCAGCATATCAGTTAAGGGATAGAAACAGAGAAGGACAGGTCATGTTCTTCTCTTTTTTATTTATTTAGAAGGAGTCAATATGGACAAGCATCCTGAGCGGATAGGAAGAAAGCTCATTTATACTGGAGCAGTAGTAAATGTTTATCAGGACCAGATAAAGCTTGCGGACGGAAGGGTTGAGAACTGGGACTTTGTAGAGCATCCTATGGGGGCTGCATGTGTAGTGCCTATCACAGAGGATGGACAGATCATAATGGTCCGCCAGTATCGTCCAGCCCTGGACCGCTATACTCTTGAGCTTCCTGCAGGCAAGAGGGATTCTCTTACTGAGGATACTCTTATAACAGCAAAAAGGGAGCTGGGCGAGGAGACAGGCTATACCACGGATAACTGGCAGAAGCTTATTTCTCTGAAAACGACAGTAGCCTTCTGCAATGAGTTCATAGATGTCTATCTGGCCAGGGATGTCGTAAGGACAAAGGGCCAGGATCTCGATCCGGATGAGGATATAGAGATTAAGGAATACAGTCCTGAATGGCTGAGAGAGGAGATATACTCAGGACGTATTCAGGACGCAAAGACCGTTGCTGGCATCATGTCCTATCTGGCTATGTGATTGTTTTTTATAAAAAACAGTGTTGACATGAGCATATCCTGTGGTTAAAATTAGAACTATATTAAAAGCAAGTCAATGGAGACTGCAATCCGGCATCTTTATGGTGTCTGGTTTGTTGTCTCATTTTTTTGCAAAAATTAAAATGTCAAACTATTTGAATTGTCTGACAACAGAAAGGAAAAGTAATGGCAAATCCAAAAGAAGAACGGCTGGCAAAGCCGGAGGGTCTTTATGATCCCCAGTTCGAGCATGACAGCTGCGGAATCGGTGCAGTTGTAAGCATCGATGGAAAGAGGACTCACAAGACCGTATCAGATGCTTTAAAGATCGTTGAGAATCTTGAGCACAGGGCCGGAAAAGATGCTGCCGGAACCACAGGTGACGGAGTAGGAATCCTGCTGCAGATCTCACACAAGTTTTTCAAGAAGGCTGCCGCCCGGATCGGCATCGAGCTTAAGGAGGAGGGCGATTACGGTGTAGGTGTCTTCTTCCTTCCTACAGATGAGCTCAGACGTAAGCGCGTTCAGAAGATGTTTGAGATTATAGCCGAAAAGGAAGGTGTGCCTTTCCTCGGCTGGAGGGATGTCCCTGTAAAGACAGAGATCCTTGGTGAGCTTGCCAGATCCACAATGCCTTATATGTGTCAGGCCTTTGTCGGCAGACCTGAGGGAGTGAGCAGAGGCATAGATTTCGACAGGAAGCTCTATGTAGTACGCAGAGTCTTCGAGCAGACCTGTGAGGAGAGTGCCTATGTCGCTTCTCTTTCCTCAAGGACAATAGTCTATAAGGGCATGATGCTTGTCAATCAGCTCCGTACCTTCTATGCAGATCTTACAGATCCTGATTTCGAGGTAGCCATAGCCATAGTGCATTCACGTTTCTCTACCAACACAAATCCTAGCTGGGAACGTGCCCATCCTAACAGATACATAGTCCATAACGGAGAGATCAATACCATAAAGGGTAATGCGGACAAGATGCTTGCCCGTGAGGAGACCATGTACTCCGAGTACCTCGAGGATGATATGAGTAAGATCATCCCGGTGGTCAATACTAACGGATCAGATTCTGCAATGCTTGATAATACGCTTGAGTTTCTGATGATGAACGGTATGCCGCTTCCGCTTGCCGTTATGATCACGATCCCTGAGCCGTGGTCCAACAACCGTGCCATGGATGAGAAGAGAAAGGACTTCTACGAGTACTATGCTACCATGATGGAGCCATGGGACGGACCTGCATCAATCATCTTCTCTGACGGAGACATAATGGGAGCAGTCCTTGACCGTAACGGACTTCGTCCATCCAGATATTATGTGACAGATGACAATTACCTGATCCTTTCATCAGAGGTAGGAGTCCTGCCTGTAGATGAGAGTCATATAGTAAAGAAGGATCGTCTGATGCCGGGAAGGATGCTTCTCGTGGATACAAAGCAGCAGAGACTTATCGACGACAAGGAGGTAAAGGATCTCTATGCATCACGTCATCCTTTCGGCGAGTGGCTTGACCAGAATCTGGTAAACCTTTCTGATGTGCCTATCCCGAATAAGCCGGTCCCGGAGAACTCAAGGTCAGACAGACAGAGACTTCTGAAGGCCTTCGGATATTCCTATGAGGATGTCCGTGAGGGCATAATGCCTATGGCAGAGAATGCGACCGAGTCCATTGGAGCAATGGGAGTGGATACTCCTCTGGCTGTGCTTTCGAACCAGCACAGACCACTGTTTGACTATTTCAAGCAGCTCTTTGCCCAGGTCACAAACCCGCCTATTGATTCGATAAGAGAAAAGATAGTCACATCTACTACCATCTTCCTCGGGACAGCAGGAAATGTCTTAAGAGAGAGTGCAAGGAACTGCAATCTCTTAAGGATCAACCATCCTATCCTTTCCGATACAGATCTTCTCCGTATCAGGAATATGGACAGACCGGGCTTTAAGGTGGAGACCATACCTATCACCTATTACAAGAACACATCTCTTGAGAAGGCAATAGAGCATCTGTTTGTAGAAGCTGACAGAGCATACAGGGACAGGGCAAATATCCTTATCCTTTCCGACAGAGGAGTAGATGAGAACCATGTAGCCATCCCTTCACTTCTTGCAGTATCAGCCCTGCAGCAGCATCTGGTACGTACAAAGAAGAGGACCCGTCTCTCTCTTGTCTTAGAGAGTGGAGAACCTAGAAATGTCCATCACTTTGCTACTCTCTTAGGCTACGGAGCCTCTGCGATAAACCCATATCTCGCTCATGAGAGCATCCGCCAGCTGATAGAGGAGGGTACCCTGAAGAAGGATTACTATGCAGCCTGCAAGGCATATGATGATGCCATCCTTTCAGGAATAGTAAAGATCGCTTCAAAGATGGGTATCTCAACGATCCAGTCATATCAGGGTGCCAAGATATTTGAGGCAGTCGGTATAGACAGGTCGGTGATCGACAGATATTTCACAGGCACGACCTCTCCTATAGGCGGGATCACGCTTGATGATATAGCAAAGGATGTCGAGTACCGTCATGACAAGGCCTTCGATCCGCTCGAGCTTAGAGAGGATACTACTCTTGATTCAAGCGGCTATCATAAGATGCGTTCCGGTAAGGAGGAGCATCTTTACAATCCTAACACTATCCATCTCCTGCAGAAATCCACCTGGACAGGCGACTATTCCCTGTTCAAGGAATATGAGAAGGAGGTAGAGAGAGAGGACTGTGTCAAGAATCTGCGCGGACTTCTGGACTTTAAGTTCCCTAAGAAGGGGATAGCTGTCTCGGAGGTGGAGCCGGCAAGCTCCATTATGAGAAGGTTCAAGACAGGAGCAATGAGCTACGGATCCATTTCAAGAGAGGCTCATGAGACTCTTGCTATAGCAATGAACATGATTCATGGAAAGTCCAATACAGGTGAAGGAGGAGAAGAGGAGGATCGCCTAAGCATTGGCTCAGACGGACTGAACCGCTGCTCTGCCATAAAGCAGGTTGCGAGCGGACGATTCGGTGTCACCTCTGTATATCTGAATTCAGCCCAGGAGATCCAGATCAAGATGGCCCAGGGAGCCAAGCCGGGCGAAGGCGGTCATCTTCCTGGAAAGAAGGTTTACCCGTGGATAGCCAAGACAAGACTTTCCACACCAGGTGTATCCCTTATTTCACCTCCGCCTCATCATGACATCTATTCGATCGAGGATCTGGCAGAGCTTATCTATGATCTGAAGAATGCAAACGACAAGGCAAGGATCTCTGTAAAGCTCGTATCAGAGGCAGGAGTAGGAACAGTCGCATCCGGAGTCGCAAAGGCCGGGGCTCAGGTCATCCTGATCTCAGGACATGACGGCGGAACCGGAGCAGCACCGCTTTCTTCTATCCATAATGCAGGAATGCCATGGGAGCTTGGTATATCTGAGGCTCACCAGACCCTTATCAGAAACGGCCTCCGTGAAAAGGTCATTATAGAGACAGATGGTAAGCTGATGACAGGAAGGGATGTGGCTATAGCAGCCATGCTCGGAGCAGAGGAATACGGCTTTGCTACAGCACCTCTTGTTACAATGGGATGCGTTATGATGCGTGTCTGCAACAAGGATACCTGTCCTGTGGGAATAGCTACCCAGAACCCTAAGCTTAGAAAGCGCTTTGCCGGAAAGCCTGAGTATGTTGTCAATTTCATGAAGTTCATAGCTGAGGATCTTCGCGAGATAATGGCTTCTCTTGGGATAAGGACTATAGATGAGCTTGTTGGAAGAAGCGACCTGCTGAAGGTAAGGGATGACGTTTCAGACGGATCGCATCCTAAGTATGCAAGGGTTGACCTCACCAATGTCCTCGACAATCCTTTTGTAAGGGATATGAAGCCTATCCATTATGACAAGAAGAACGAGTTCGACTTCAAGCTTTCTGATACTCTCGACCAGAAGGTGCTTTTAAAGAAGCTTCCTCTCGATATAGAGCCAGGTGAAAAGAAGTCAGTGGATGTTGATGTGAAGAACACAGACAGAGCATTTGGCACCCTGTTCGGATCAAGGATCACAAGGAAGTTCAAGGAGAGCCTTCCTGAGGATACCTATACTATCCACTGCAAGGGAGCAGGCGGACAGAGCTTCGGAGCCTTTATTCCTAAGGGACTTACTATAGAGCTTGTCGGGGATTCAAACGACTATTTCGGGAAGGGACTTTCAGGAGGAAAGCTTATAGTTTATCCTCCTAAGGGGTCAAGGATACCGGCAGATGAGAATATAGTGATCGGTAATGTAGCTCTTTACGGCGCTACGAGCGGAAAAGCCTTTATCTCCGGAGTTGCAGGAGAAAGATTCCTTGTAAGGAACTCAGGTGCAACTGCAGTCGTAGAGGGAGTCGGAGATCACGGATGCGAATATATGACAGGCGGAATTGCTGTTATATTAGGACGCACCGGAAAGAACTTCGCAGCCGGAATGAGCGGCGGTATCGCCTATGTACTTGATGACGATGCAACTCTCTACAAGAGACTGAACCAGAGCATGGTAAGCCTCGAGCAGGTAACTGACAAGTACGATGTTCAGGAACTGAAGGAGCTTATCGCTGAGCACGTTGCTGTCACAGGCTCTGAAAAGGGAAAGGAGATCTATGATCATTTCTCTGAGTATCTGCCTAGGTTCAAGAAGGTAGTACCTCACGACTTCAAGAAGATGCAGCAGTCGATTGCCTGGATGGAGGAAAAGGGACTGTCATCAGAGGCTGCCCAGATGGAGGCATTCAGAGCAGTCACCGGGCAGAGCGACATAAAGATCAAGACAGAAGCTGATGAGTTTTCACCGTTTACTGCATGACTGGAGAAAGGTAGGAATTAAGTAATGGGTAAGCCAACTGGATTTTTAGATTACAACAGAGAGGAATCAAAGGCACTTTCTCCAAAGGAAAGGATAAAGGACTTTCATGAATTCCATACATATCTGAGCCCACAGAAGCAGTCGCTTCAGGGCGCCAGATGTATGGACTGCGGAGTCCCGTTCTGCCAGTACGGATGCAATATAGCCGGTATGACCTCAGGATGTCCGCTCAACAATCTGGTCCCTGAATGGAATGATCTTGTCTATCATGGCAATTATGAGCAGGCATATATAAGGCTTCACAAGACCTCCAATTTCCCGGAGTTTACCAGCCGGGTATGCCCTGCTCTCTGCGAGAAGGCCTGCACCGAGGGACTTCACTCTGATCCTGTATCGACAAAGGAAAATGAGCATGCGATCATAGAGTATGCCTATGAGCATGGACTTGCAGCAGCGAATCCTCCTAAGGTACGCACAGGCAAAAAGGTCGCAGTGATCGGAAGCGGGCCTTCCGGACTTGCTGTTGCTGATCAGCTGAATCAGAGAGGACATCTTGTCACAGTCTATGAGAGACATGACAAAGTCGGAGGACTCTTAAGATACGGTATCCCTAATATGAAGCTCGAGAAGAGCGTGATCGACAGAAAGGTTTCTGTAATGGAGGAAGAGGGCATCACTTTTGTCACTAACTCTGATGCAGGAAATTCCCTGAAGGCAGCAGGCCTCTTAAAGGATTACGATGCAGTCGTGCTCTGCTGCGGAGCCTCTCATCCGAGAGATATAGCAGCTCCGGGAAGGGATGCAAAGGGGATCTACTTTGCCGTTGATTTCCTTACATCGACGACAAAGGCCCTTGATGCAAATGCCGTTCCTCAGGGAGATTATATCTCCGCAAAGGGCAAGGATGTTATCGTCATAGGAGGCGGAGACACAGGAAATGACTGCGTAGGTACATGCATGAGACATGGGGCAGCATCAGTGACTCAGCTTGAGATGATGCCTGAGCCTCCTGTGGCAAGGACAGAGTCCAACAGCTGGCCTGAGTGGCCGAGGATCTTAAAGACTGATTACGGCCAGGAGGAGGCCATCGCTGTATTTGGTCATGATCCGAGGATCTATCAGACTACTGTAAAGGAATATAAGAAGGACAGAAAGGGCAATCTTAGAGCTGTAGTTCTTGTTTCACTCGAAGCGAAGAAGGATGAGAAGACAGGAAGGATGAATATGGTTCCTGTCGAGGGAAGCGAGAAAGAGGTTCCTTGTCAGCTAGTTCTTATTGCAGCAGGCTTCTTAGGCTCTGAGAAATATGTGACAGACGCCTTCAAGGTAGAGCTTGATGGACGCACTAATGTCTCTGGTGTAAACGGCAGCCACAGGACATCTGCGGATAAGGTATTTACGGCAGGAGACATGCATACAGGCCAGTCACTCGTAGTAAAGGCGATAAATGAGGGACGCCTCTGTGCAAGGGAGGTAGACGAATATCTGATGGGATATTCTAATCTGTAAAGGAAAAAGGAAACAAAAATATATGTGAAATAAAAGAGTTGCACAAAATACAGTGCTGCTCTTTTATTTTTTTGTGCAATTTTCATATATTTTACTTGTTTTAATCAATGACTTGTTGTAAAATTTATAGGGTGAACAGAAAAAGTTCATAATTTCGTTGAACAGAGGGAATGAAAGGACAGGTGATGCTATTTGGCGAAGGAAGTTATCGACCGGATCAGGAAGGCCGAGGACGATCTCGACAGTGCCCAGGCCAGAGCAAAGGATGATGCGGCAGCCATTATCAGGAAGGCCACATCCGATGCAAAGGACTTAAAGCAGAGGAGGATCGAGACTGCAAGGCAGAAAGCCCAGGAGACCATCAGTAGCGCCCGTGAGAGGGCAGCTTCCATCACACAGAAGGCTAAGGAGGAGGGCGGAGCTCTTACCAGGCAGCTTAGGGACGATGCGAAGACAAAGGAAGGAAAAGCGCTTGAGCGGATATTAGAGGCCCTGACTGATGGCCGTTAGTTGACAGGTCCAAAAGGACCTGCAGGAAAGGAGGTCAGACTCTATGGCTGTGATGCCAATGAAGCGGATGACGATCATTGCGATGCGCCGCGACAGAAAACAGTTACTTGAGTTTCTTCAGAGACAGGGCACAGCAGAAATAGACACAGACACAGAAGAGGACGGCCGCTACAAAAAGATCGACGTATCGGCGCAGAAACAGATCTTTGAGAAGAATATTCACTCCATGGAGGATGCCCTGGAGGTGCTTGAGCGGTTTGATCCGCAGAAGAAGGGTCTTCTCTCATCCCTTGAGGGAAGAAAGACGCTCACTGTTGAGGAGTTCGGCAGGGCACTTACAAAGCGTGACGAGGTTCTTGAGACAGTCTCCTGTATCAACTCCCTTTACAGGGAATATGCCCAGTCACTTGCAGCGGTCCCTAAGGCCCAGATGGACAAGGAGGCTCTTTATCCCTGGAAGGATTTCGACCTTCCGCTGGATTTTACCGGGACAAGGCTTACGACAAGCTTTATAGGGACGCTTACCGGAAGGACGAATCTTGAGGAGATCTATGTTTGTCTCGGAGAGCTGTGCGATTTTTCCGATCAGGTGGATGTAAGGATCATAAGCGCTGATGATACCAGCACGGCTGTCATGTTTACGACTCTAAGGACGCATGAGAGGGAACTGTCTGAGGTCCTGCACAGGATGAATTTCACAAAGGCTCCTTCCCAGTCAAGGGCAGTAGAGGACGGAGTGTCACTTGCTCCGGCTAAAGCTATTGAGAGAATAGATGCCCAGATGCAGAGGGCGTCTGCAAGAAGACAGCAGCTGGTCTCAGAGATAAAGGGCTATGGTGACAGAAGAGATGATATAAGACTTATCATTGATTATTTCAGAATGAGATCTGATAAGTATGATGTTATCGGTAAGCTGAACCAGTCTGACCATGTTGTGATAATACATGGATATGTGCCTGAAGCTGACTACAGTAAGCTGTCTCGTGCGCTTGAGGCACGCTTTGATCTTGCATGTGAGTTTTGTGATCCTGCGCCGGATGAGGACGTACCGGTAAAGCTTAGGAACAATGCCTTTGCTTCTCCTGTCGAGGGAGTCGTAAAGAGCTATTCTCTTCCGGGCAAGGACGAGATAGACCCGTCAATGCCTGTGTCGCTTTTCTATTATATCTTCTTCGGACTTATGCTTTCGGATGCAGCATATGGCATCATCATAGCAACTGTATGCGGGGTCCTTCTGAAGAAATTCAAAAACATGGAGGAGGGAATGAAAAGGACATTCCAGATGTTCTTTTACTGCGGTATAGCTACCACGGTAGTAGGCTTCATATTCGGAAGCTTCTTCGGGGACGTCGTATCCTCGGTGGCCCAGACATTTTTCAATGTGCCGAAGGATGCAGCAGCAAGGCTGCTTCCGCCGATCTGGTTCAATCCTCTTGATGACCCTATAAAGATGCTTACCTTCTGCTTTGCAGTAGGACTTATCCATCTTTTTACAGGTCTGGGGATCCTTATGTATCAGGACATAAAGAACGGGAAGCCTCGGGATGCTGTTTATGACGGACTCTTCTGGTATATGTTTGTCGGTGGTTGTGTAGTGCTTCTTCTCTGCCTGCCTATGATAACAGGCATGCTTGGTCTTACGTTTACTCTGGGAGCAGGCGTAAAGAAGATAAGCTCTATAGTAGCGATAATTGGATTTACAGGAATCGTTCTTTTCGCAGGAAGAGATTCGAAAAACTGGGGAAAGAGACTTGCAAAGGGACTTTACGGAGCCTACGGTATCACCTCGTATCTGTCAGATGTGCTGTCATATTCGAGGCTTCTGGCTCTTGGTCTTGCAACCTCCGTCATCTCGTCGGTATTCAATACCATGGCAGGGATGGTAGGAGGAGCCATGCCGGTAGTGGCAGGCGTTATCATGTATGCACTTATCTTCGTGATCGGGCATATATTAAACCTTGCAATAAACGCCCTTGGCGCTTATGTGCATACAAACAGGCTCCAGTATGTGGAGTTCTTTGGAAAGTTCTATAATGGTGGCGGAAGAGAGTTCACGCCATTCGAGGAGAAGACAAAATATTACAAGGTTAAGGAGGAAATCTGACTATGAGCATGGGAACAGTTTGGGCGCTCTTAGGAGCAGCATTATCAGCACTTCTTGCAGGTGCAGGTTCAGCTATCGGAGTAGGAAAGGCCGGACAGGCAGCCGCAGGAGTGATAACAGAGGATCCGTCACTTTTTTCAAAGGTCCTGATCCTTCAGCTTCTTCCAGGTACTCAGGGTATCTACGGACTTCTTATAGCATTCATTACCCTGACTAATATAGGAATAATGGGTGGCTCCGCAGACATGAGCGTTCAGAAGGGAATGCTTTACTTCGCAGCCTGCCTTCCGATGGCAGTAGTTGGCCTTATTTCTGCCATCTGCCAGGCAAAGGCTGCAGTTGCTTCTATCGGTCTTGTAGCAAAGAAGCCGGATCAGTTCGGTAAAGCAATGATCCTTCCTGCAATGGTAGAGACCTATGCGATCCTTGCGCTTCTTGTATCAATTCTTTCAATATTCGGTGTATCTGCTCTTGCATAAATAAAGGAGAAGCAGATAGGAGAAGGAGATCAGATGACAGGATTAGACAAGATTGTAGGCGAGATCGAACAGGAGTCAAAAGACGGCGTAAATGCTATCCTTGACGAGGCCAGAAAAAAGGCCGACCAGATCACAGGAGAAGCCGAAAAGGAGATCCACGCCGCAGAAAAGAAGATAGCGGACAGGGCAGCCGCCACAGCAGCACAAGCTCTAAAGCAGGCTGATGAGGCCGGAGACATAATAAAGCGCCGCTGTCTTCTTGCTGCGAAGCAGGAGATCATCGAGGAGACTCTTCTCGCTGCAAAGAAAAAGCTCTATGGGCTTAGCGACAGCGACTATGCTGCATTCCTTGAGAAGCTGATCATTGAAAATGCCGATCAGGGCAGAGGAGTGATCACGTTCGGCAAGGAGGATGCAGGGAGGCTGCCTGAAGGATTTGTTGACAAGGTTTCTGCCAAGCTTACTGACGGCAGGTCTGTAGCAGAGGGCAATTCAGTTGCTGATTTCGCTCATGGATTCATTCTTTCCTATGAGGGATCTTATGAGAACGTCTCTATAGATGAACTTTTTCTTGCGAAAAAGGACGAGCTTACAGACATAATAAAGGAAACCATATTTGACTGACGACTGAAGGGAGGCTTTTTATGCCGGAAAAGCAATATACATATGCGGTCGCCAGGATCAGAGCAAAGGAAAATGCGCTTTTAAACGATGCCTTTATGGAACAGCTGATCGGCGCTGCATCTGAAAGGGAGGCCCTGTCTCTTCTGTCCGAGAAGGGCTGGAAGGGCAGGAACAATGGGGCAGGAGAGTCAGTACAGGATATCCTCTCCTATGAGGAGGAAAAGACCTTCGATACAGTCCTTTCAATGGTCGATGATCCGCATGCCTTTGATGTATTCCTGCTGAAGAGGGATTATCACAATCTGAAGGCCGCGATAAAGCTTACAGTTTCATCAGGTCAGATAGATGATATCTTTGTTGAGGGAGGAACGATCCCAGTTGAAAGGATAAGGACAGCAGTTTCACAACAGGATTTTTCTTCCCTGCCGGATGCCATGGCAGAGGCAGGAAAGGAAGCAACCGACGAGCTTTTGCATTCGAGAGACGGACAGGCCTGTGATGTGATAATAGACAGGGCGTCTCTTCGTGCCATAAGAGAGGCAGCCCGATCAGATCACAATTCCCTTATCAGAAGGTACGGAGAGCTTACGGTCGCCCTTTCTGATATAAAGACAGCTGTCAGGGGAGCTGATATCGCTAAGGATATGACCTTTTATTCAAGGGCGCTTGCAGAGTGCGATACGATCGATATAAAAAGACTCTCGGAGGCAGCATGTCTGGGACGGGACAGGATATATGACTATCTGGAAAACACCAGATATAAGGATGCTGTCGAAAAGCTTAAAAGATCATTCTTCGCATTTGAGAAATGGTGTAACGATTCGCTGATGGATTCGATAAGGACAGAGCTTTATCATCCGTTTACGATCGGACCTCTTGCAGCATATATACTTGCAAGGATGTCTGAGATCAGCAATGTCCGTATCATCCTTACCGGAAAGGAAAATGATCTGCCTGATACGATGATCAGGGAAAGGATAAGTAAAACTTATGTATAAGATCGCAGTAATGGGTGACTGGGACTCGATCTACGGATTCGGAGCCCTTGGCTTCGAGACTTTCCCGGTCACGGATCCCAGGTCAGCCGAGAAGATACTTCGTGACCTTGCAGAGAAACAGACCGCAGTAATATACGTCACGGAGGCGCTGGCAAAACAGATAGACAGAACAATCGCCTCCTATGCCACGAGGCCACTTCCTGCTATAATCCTGATCCCCGGAGCAAGCGGAAATACCGGGGAAGGGATGCTTGCAGTGAAAAGAAGCGTGGAACAGGCAGTTGGAAGCGACATTGTTTTTGGTAGTTAAGAGGTGACCATATGAGTTTAGGAACAATTAAAAAAGTAGCCGGGCCTCTTGTCATTGCTGAGGGTATGCGTGAAGCGAATATGTTTGATGTGGTCCGCGTATCTGAGCAGAGACTTATCGGTGAGATCATCGAGATGCGCGGAGGAGAAGCGAGTATCCAGGTATATGAGGAGACCAGTGGACTTGGACCGGGAGAGCCAGTCGAATCGACAGGTGAGCCGATGAGCGTCGAGCTTGGACCAGGTCTTATAGGAAATATATACGATGGTATAGAGCGTCCTCTGGAAGAGATAATGAAGGTTACCGGTAGCAACAACCTGAAGCGTGGAGTCGAGGTTCCTGCACTCCCGAGGGATAAGATCTGGCATTTCGTTCCTGTCATGTCCCAGGGCGATCAGGTAGAGGCCGGAGATATAATAGGAACTGTCAGGGAGACCGATGTGGTAACCCAGAGGATAATGGTTCCCTTCGGTATCTCTGGAAGGATCAGCTCGATAAAGGAAGGCGACTTCAAGGTAACTGACACTGTAGCAGTCATAACAGATAATGATGGAAAGGATCATACTGTTGCGATGCTCCAGAAATGGCCTGTAAGAAAGGAAAGACCATATAAACAGAAACTTTCTCCTGACAGACCTCTTATTACAGGGCAGCGTGTTATAGATACGCTTTTCCCTATAGCAAAGGGTGGAGTTGCCGCAGTTCCAGGACCATTCGGCTCAGGTAAGACTGTCGTACAGCATCAGCTGGCCAAGTGGGCGGATGCAGACATAGTGGTCTATATAGGATGTGGTGAGCGTGGAAATGAGATGACAGATGTTCTTAACGAGTTCCCAACCCTTAAGGATCCTAAGACCGGACATTCTCTTATGGAAAGGACTGTCCTGATAGCCAATACATCGGATATGCCGGTTGCAGCCCGTGAGGCATCTATATATACAGGTATCACTATAGCTGAGTATTTCCGTGATATGGGATATTCAGTGGCACTGATGGCTGACTCGACAAGTCGTTGGGCAGAGGCCCTCCGTGAGATGAGCGGACGACTTGAGGAGATGCCTGGTGAGGAGGGCTATCCGGCTTATCTTGGAAGCCGTCTGGCACAGTTTTATGAAAGAGCAGGCCATGTCAAGTGTCTGGGAAGTGATGACAGGGATGGAGCGCTCTCGGTTATCGGAGCAGTTTCTCCGGCAGGTGGTGATATATCAGAGCCGGTCACTCAGGCAACTCTTCGAATAGTAAAGGTCTTCTGGTCGCTGGATGCTAATCTGGCTTACCAGAGACATTTCCCGGCTATTAACTGGCTGACATCATACTCGCTTTATCTCGATAGTCTCGGCAAATGGTTCGACGGCAATGTTTCATCTGACTGGATGGAGCTTCGTGGAAGACTTATGAGCATACTTTCAGATGAGAGCAAGCTGAATGAGATGGTCCAGCTTGTCGGAATGGATTCCCTTTCGGCTCCTGACCGTCTGAAGATGGAGGCTGCAAGAAGTATCCGTGAGGATTTCCTTCATCAGGATGCCTTCCATGAGGTCGATACCTTCTCATCTCTTAAAAAGCAGCTTATGATGATGGAGCTTGTTCTTTCATATTATGACAGGTCGATAGAGGCTCTTGATTCGGGAGCATCCCTTAATGATCTGGTAGCACTTCCGGTAAGAGAGGAAATAGGAAGATTCAAGTATACCCCTGAGAAGGATCTGAAGGAAAGATTCGACCAGATCTCTGATCAGCTTGACAGAGAGATCCATCAAGCAGCAGCAAAAAAGGAGGACTTCTAAATGCCTAGAGAATACAGAACTATACAGGAAGTCTCCGGCCCTCTTATGCTCGTAAGGGGCGTCAGTGATGTCACATATGATGAGCTCGGAGAGCTTACTCTTGAAAACGGAGAAAAGCGTCGCTGCAAGGTTTTGGAGATCGACGGTGGAAATGCACTTGTCCAGTTGTTCGAGCCTTCGACAGGGATCAATCTGGATACCTCATCAGTAAGGTTTCTGGGTCGTCCTATGGAGCTTGGAGTTTCAGAGGATATGCTGGGACGTGTATTTGACGGTCTTGGCCGTCCTATAGATGGGGGACCTGAGATCCTTCCTGATGAGAGAAGGGATATCAACGGACTTCCTATGAATCCTGCCGCAAGAGCATATCCTGAGGAATTCATCGAGACAGGCATATCTGCTATCGACGGACTGAATACTCTTGTACGTGGACAGAAGCTGCCTATCTTCTCAGCATCGGGACTGCCTCATTCACAGCTTGCGGCTCAGATAGCCCGTCAGGCAAAGGTAAGAGGAACAGACGAGCCGTTTGCAGTTGTATTCGCTGCAATGGGTATTACATTTGAGGAGGCTCACTATTTCCAGGAGTCATTCAGGGAATCGGGGGCTATAGACAGGACTGTCCTGTTCGTAAACCTTGCAAACGATCCTGCTGTGGAGCGAATAGCTACCCCTAGAATGGCTCTTACCGCTGCTGAGTATCTGGCATTCGAGAAAAATATGCATGTACTCGTGATAATGACAGATATCACTAACTATGCTGATGCACTCCGTGAGATATCGGCTGCCCGTAAGGAGGTCCCTGGACGCCGTGGATATCCTGGATACATGTATACTGACCTTGCTACCCTCTATGAGAGAGCAGGACGGCAGAAGGGAAAGAAGGGCTCTATAACTATGATCCCTATACTTACCATGCCAGAGGATGACAAGACTCATCCTATTCCTGACCTTACAGGATATATAACAGAGGGACAGATCATCCTGTCAAGAGAGCTTTACCAGAAGGGCATAAAGCCTCCTATAGATGTGCTCCCTTCTCTTTCGAGACTTAAGGACAAGGGAATTGGAGAGGGAAAGACAAGAGCGGATCATGCCAATACGATGAACCAGCTTTTTGCTGCCTATGCCCGGGGCAAGGACGCAAAGGAGCTTATGATCATCTTAGGAGAGGCGGCCCTTACCGATATAGACAAGCTCTATGCCAGATTTGCAGATGAATTCGAGCAGAAATATGTAAATCAGGGCTATACCACAGACCGTTCGATCGAGGAAACCCTTGATATAGGCTGGGAGCTGCTGCGCATCCTGCCTCGCTCAGAGTTGAAGAGGATAAAGGATGAGTTTTTGGATGAGTATTATGAGGTTAGAGGTGTGAGGTGAGAGGGGTGTAACCCCTAGAAAGAAAGGAGTCCCTATGGCTGCTTCACATGTCAATCCTACCAGAATGGAGCTTACCCGTCAGAAGAAGAAGCTCCAGACCGCGCTAAAGGGCCACAAGCTATTAAAGGACAAGCGCGACGAGCTCATGCGTAGATTTTTAGAGCTAGTGCGTGAGGACAAGGCCCTGCGCGAGGAGGTAGAGGAAGAGATAAAAATGGCCAACATGAGCTTCGTGCTTGCCGGAAGCCAGATGTCAAAGGAAGCGGTTTCTGTGGCTTTTATGGCACCAAAGCAGGAAGTGACTGTCGATGTGTCGACCAAAAATGTAATGAGTGTAGATATACCTGTATTTGAGACCTCGTTTCGAGGGAGCAGTGAGGGGGATTTTTATCCCTATGGATTTGCTTTTACCTCGGCTGATCTCGACTGTGGTGTAGAGAAGCTCTCGCTCCTTCTGCCTAAGCTAATAAGACTTGCAGAAAGCGAGAAGTCCTGTCAGCTGATGGCTGCCGAGATAGAGAAGACAAGGAGAAGAGTAAATGCGCTTGAGCACGTACTTATCCCCGAGACTCAGGAAAATATCAGATATATCACAATGAAGCTTGATGAAAATGAGAGATCTTCACAGGTACGCCTGATGAAGGTCAAGGATATGATGCTTGAGGAGGCCCATCACTACAAGGAAAAGAGAGATGCTCTTCCTCTTAAGGATCAGTAAAGACAAGGCTTCCCCAGGTCTCTGTCGTCTTCGCTTCGGAACATTTTTGTTTTATTAGTTCGGAAGAAGACGGTTAAGGTAGAGGAAGACTTATAAAAAACTCCCTCCGGTATTCCGGAGGGAGTTTAATTATGATTTTGTCCCGGAGATAAACAGGTCCTTCATCTGGCTGTCATATCTCTCATCAGGCTCGTAACGCTTGAGAAGGTAGATAAGGTAGTCGCCATCAGGATCGACTTCGCTATCTGAGAGAAAGTCCTGAACTCTTTTATACAGCTCGGACGGAGAGAGATCACCGTTAAGTCCGGGAGATGATCTTTTCTCCAAAAGCCCGCAGGCGTAATAGTATTCGTAATTGCCCGTAAGGATGGAGGTGCGCTTGCTAAGCTTTAAGTCGACGCTTGAGACCGCGAGTGATGCGATCATCTGTCTTCTCCATCGAGGCGTCCGAAGAAGGCTTTCTTCACAGTCTCCATATCAGACTTCATAGAAAAGGCCATTTCCTCAAATAGACGCTTGCCTGCGACGTCCATGACTCTCTCATCAGAGCTCATAGGCTTCTTGCCGGAGGCTATTCTTTTCTTCTGGTGCAGATAGATGCTCTTCACGACAGAAGCAAGAGGCTTTGGGTCAAACAGAGAGATCTTTTCCTTGAACTTCTCGGTACGGGCTCTGTTGCCCTCTTCATGGATCACATCGATACCTGGGATCTCGTCAAGCAGCTTTTCAAACTCTCCGGAGCTCTTTACATCACGGATCCTTGTATTGGAATCTACCGGTGTGATGACTGTGGACTTGCCCTTCTCAAAAATAGGCTCGAGGCAGTAATAAAGCTTCTCGGAACCCTTGCCGTGCAGAGCCTTCTCTGAAATCTCCTTCACCTGACATACGCCTGATGTCTCATGCATCAGATAATCGCCAACCTTGTACATGTATCCTCCTGTTCTTCTTCATACTGCATCTATTATAACACTTTTTTATAAGAAATGTAAGAGAAAATTTAATACAATAACACAGTTGCTTAATAAATGCAATACCTTTTACAGGGATTTTACCTAAAAAGTAATATTCTTTTCGAAACAAGCCCATTTCAGGGAAACTCTTTTATTTTACCGGCTAAAAGTATAGAATAAGTAGTTATGAGTAAGCTTGTTTCATATAGAAAAAAGAAAATTTCAAAGGGTCATATAAGGATCCTGATCGTACTCCTGTCTGCCATGATGCTTATCACAATATGTCTTCTGCTAAGAAGCTGTGCGCTAAGATCTAATAAAAAGGACAGAGCAGATAATGGATCTGCAGTGGAAAATTATGAAGGCTCATATGCAGCTGATTGTATAAATGTGGATCTTTTGACTCCCAACAAATATTCAAGACCAGGGATAAGGCTTCCCAGAATAAATGGAATAGTCGTACATTACACTGCGAATCCGGGCTCGACCGCAAAGGAAAACAGGGATTATTTCGATGGACTTAAAGACAGTCATGCGACTCATGCCAGCAGCCATTTCATAGTAGGGATAGATGGAGAGATAGTCCAGTGCATTCCTACACGGGAGGTTTCATATGCTTCAAACGAGAGAAATATGGATACTATCTCGATAGAATGCTGTCATGTCAGAAAGGACGGCAGGTTTACGGAAAAGACCTATTCATCTCTTGTCAGGCTCTGCGCCTATCTCTGCCACCGCTTTGGCCTAAGTCAGAAGGATATAATAAGACACTATGATGTGACAGGAAAGCTCTGTCCAAGGTATTTCGTGGAGCATAAGGATGTCTGGGCAGGCTTCAAGTCGGATGTGAAGAAGGCTCTGAAGTCAGGCGACTATGAACTTCAGATAAGGTGACGGTAAAACGGATGAAGAGATTTATTGTATTTCTGGACAGGGGTCTTACAGGAGTGACCTATGCGGCTTATATTATCCTTCTAATCTATATAGCAGTAAGCTACGGCCCTGGAGCTGACCTGATAAAGGTGATCCTTGTCCCGGCAAGTGGATTTCTGATAGAGACCATAATAAGAGAGCGGCTTGATTTCAAAAGGCCATATGAGGTGAGCGGCAGACCGCCGCTTATCCCCAAGGAGACAAGGGGGAAAAGCTTTCCCAGCCGTCATGCCTTTTCTGTCACCATGATAGCAGTGACCTATCTGTTTTATCTAAGAGAGGCAGGGATAGTCATGCTTATGATAGCCCTTGCCCTGTGTGTGATAAGGGTAGCAGGGGGAGTGCATTTCGTAAGGGATGTGATTGCCGGAGCGGCGCTTGCAGCGGCATACGGAGTATTCTTTATGATGCTATTAAAATAATTGGACAGCATATGTCTTCCTCTTGACACCTTCATTTCTTTTTGCTAGTATTTATCTAATTATCTAATTGTAGAAGCAGATCAGGAAAGCGAGGAAAAAATGGCTTCAATAATAGGAGAAGGAATCACATTTGATGACGTGCTGTTAGTGCCTCAGTATTCGGAAGTAACACCAAACATGATCGATCTTTCGACAAAGCTTACGAATACTATCACTCTGAATGTGCCGCTGATGTCAGCTGCTATGGATACAGTTACCGAACACCGTATGGCTATAGCCATGGCCAGACAGGGTGGTATCGGTATCATCCATAAGAATATGTCTGTTCAGGAGCAGGCAGAGGAGGTTGATAAGGTAAAGAGATCAGAGAACGGCGTTATCACTGATCCTTTTTTCCTCTCACCTGATAATACCTTAAAGGATGCCGAGAATCTTATGCATAAGTTCCGTATCTCAGGAGTACCTATTACCCTTGAGGACGGCAAGCTCGTAGGTATCATCACAAACCGTGACCTGAAGTTCGAGGAGAATTATGACAGACCTATTAAGGAAGTCATGACATCTGAGAATCTTATCACAGCACCCGAGGGTATCACACTTGATGAAGCCAAGAAGATACTTGCAAAGGCCAGAAAGGAAAAGCTTCCTATAGTCGACAGGGAGGGCAGATTAAAGGGCCTTATCACTATTAAGGATATAGAGAAGCAGATAAAGTACCCTAATTCCGCAAAGGACTCACAGGGACGTCTTGTATGTGGAGCCGGAGTTGGCATCACTGCCAATATGATGGAGCGTACACAGGCTCTTGTTGAGGCAAAGGTTGACTGTGTGGTAGTCGATTCTGCTCATGGAGACTCAAAGAATATCATAAACGCAGTCAAGGAGATAAAGTCCGCTTTCCCTTCTCTTCAGGTCATCGCAGGAAATATAGCTACAGGAGAGGCAGCAGAGCATCTGATAAAGGCCGGAGCCGATGCTGTAAAGTGCGGTATAGGACCGGGATCAATCTGTACGACCCGTGTCGTAGCCGGTATCGGTGTGCCTCAGATCACAGCCATAATGGACTGCTATAATGTGGCAAAGAAGTATAATATTCCTGTCATAGCAGACGGTGGTATCCAGTTCTCAGGAGATATGGTAAAGGCTCTTGCAGCAGGTGGAAATGTCTGCATGATGGGATCACTTTTCGCAGGCTGTGATGAGGCTCCGGGAGCTACTGAACTCTATCAGGGACGTAAATACAAGGTATACAGAGGCATGGGCTCTATTGCCGCTATGGAAAACGGATCAAAGGACCGTTACTTCCAGGAGGGCGCAAGAAAGCTGGTACCAGAGGGCGTCGAGGGCCGCGTAGCCTACAAGGGAAGCGTCGAGGATGTGATCTTCCAGATGGTCGGCGGTATCCGCAGCGGAATGGGCTACAATGGAGCACCTACTATTAAGGACCTCCAGCAGAAGGGCAAGTTCATAAAGATCTCCAACGCAGCCTTAAAGGAAAGTCATCCGCATGATATCCATATCACAAAGGAAGCACCGAATTATTCGATAGATGAGTGAGGAGGGAAGCAGGGGATAGGGTATAGGGATTAGGGAATAGTCCCTAACCCCTGGCCCCTGATCCCTGAAAATACATGAAAAAGATCACACTTGAAGATATACTCAAATCCCGTCGCGGTGAATCATATCAGGATCAGTACGACTATATCATGAATCTGATAAATGATGGAAGGATAAGCCCGGTAAAGAGTGCTTCTACAAATGGCAAGAATCCGCCTCTTCCGCTCCGCTACTGGATCATCGAGGATGAGGCTGATCGGAGTGCATACATCAGCGAGCTTAAGTATGGTCTTAACTACAGGATATCTCCCGACTATTATCTCCATCATCTGAGCCTTTATGAAAAGGACAGGAAATATGTGATCTCGCTTAGTGAGTATCTTGATAAGAATCAGGATGCCCTGAGGATACCTGTCTCAGAAAATGAGAGGAGCTTTGATATCTGGCATCTGGAGAAATTTTTTCAGAAGTCATCAGGCTTTCGTATACTGAAGAACTGCGGGCTTGGACCGGAGGATATGAACTTTTATACGACACAGGAGCCACTGGCTTACTATTCAGCGAGTAGAAAGCCGGGCTCCGTTTTTTTGTTTATAGAAAACAAGGATACCTTTTTCTCAATCCGCCGTATCCTTATAGAAAAGGGCGGACCGTATCCTATATTAGGGACTACAATCTCAACGGTCATATACGGTTCAGGTAAGGGCATCTGGAAATCAATAGAGGATTTCGAAAGCTGTGTTGAGGAATATATGATCGATCAGAGGAATACCTATCTCTATTTCGGTGATATAGATTACGAGGGGATAGGTATCTATGATAATCTGAGGGAGATATTTACATCATCAGGCAGAAGTCTGACACCATTTGAGATGGCCTACAGGAGAATGGTAGAAAAGGCAGAGGCAGCCGGGCTGGATCAGATGCCATTTACCAGGGAAAAGCAGAACAGAAATATAGATACAGAGTTTTTCAGGCACTTTGATAGTGATACAGCAGGAACTATAAGGAGTCTGCTGGAGGATGACAGATATATACCTCAGGAGATCCTTAATGTGACGGACTTTCTTGACAGATAATAAAAATGCAGTATGAATTTTTGAACCAGTTTACCCGCCGTATGAAGCATGTTGGCAGATATGCCGTGCTGATGCGGATGACCATGAACAGGCAGACCCTAAGACAGTACGGATTTGAGACCTATGACGAGCAGATGAATCTGCTTTTTGCAGTTCTTTTATATATCATGGAGCAGTCACTTAAGGATGAAAGCTGTACGGTTGATGATATAGGAGCCTATATAGACGATCTGAACTCATCATATTTCAGGAAAGCAATGGGATATGAGGACAGCAGGGCCATGGCGGATTTCATTATCAATGTGATACTATCTAATGATGGAGTCGCTATGTCCTTCAAGGGCTATGATTTCGACAGGAAGGACTATCAGGATATCCCCATAGCCTATGTGAACAACCGTGTAATCTATACGGATGGAGGAATAAAGAGAACCTCCTACCAGTTGACGGATGATGGCTATGATCTGGTCCTTTCCACTCTGGAGATCGAGGACAATCTGAAGCTACCTGTCCATGAGATGATATTTGAGCTTCATCTGAAGAAGCAGAGCTATGACAAGGCTGTTACAGATATCAGAAATGTATTTCAGATGCTGCAGATCCAGTATAGAAAGATACAGGACGCAATGATCCGGATCAGGAGGAATGCCCTGAGCTATTCGGTGGAAGAGTATCGGGGTATAATGAATGAGAATCTCGATACCTTAAGCGAGACCAAAGAGAAGTTCCTTTCATACAGAAGGATGATCCATGACAAGACCAGAGAAATAGAGGAGAAGGATATAGACTACAGCGATCTTTCCTCTGAGAACAGGAAGAATCTCGAGAATCTCTCACTTATAGATGATTATCTGGGCAGGGCGCTTGAGGAGCAGCAGAAGATATTCGGTTCCCATCTGGATCTTAAATCCCTTTATACGAAGGAGCTTGAGCAGCTGTCACAGATGTCGGCAGTCAGGAGATTTTCCTATACAGCCGATTTCTATGACAGGATACTTAAGGATCCATCATGTCTTGATCGTGTGGATCTTTTCCTCAGACCACTTTTTTCCAGACCAGCAGGCAAGATCTATGATACGTCAAGAGCACTTGCAGTACAGAGGACTCTTAAGGAAAGAGAGGCCTTGGAGGATGAAAAGCTTCTCATTGATGATACTCCTTATGATGAAGGAGGAATGGAGCAGATAAGAAGGAAGCTGTCTCTTTATGACGAGAGCGTTGCTGCCATACTTACAGAGGCAATGAATGGCAGAGAGGAAAAGACCGACAGAGGCCAGGCATCCTGTATCACATTAAAGGATCTGGAGGAGAAATGCAGGGATGATCAGGAACTTAAGCACAGGCTTATACCTGATACATATAAGTTCAAGGAGATAATGGTCGAGCTTTTAAACAGCAGGGAAATGGATATAGGTCTTCTTTTAAAGGAGAGAAGGGAAAATATACAGGAGGAGGCAAGGGTCTTTTCCCTGTCCTCATCTATACTTGATTTTGTAGAGAAAATTACTGACAGAAGTATATATCTGATAGAGGCCATGAAGATAGATGATGGTAGCAGGGCTGTCTTTACCGGGATAGCAGACGATGATTCCGGTGAGGTAATAAGAGATATCTGCTGCTCTAATGTGCTGATACGTGTAAGATGGGAGGATAAGGATGCCGTTTGAGATCGAAGAGATAAGGAAGAGTCAGGAAATCTTCGCAGCCCTGCTCGAGAACCATCAGGTGTCTGAGGAAAAGGACGCAGAGCTTTTTGATGCCTATACGACAAGTGATCCTGTCCAGAGGCTTACCAAGTCTCAGGGAGATGCGCTGGATTCTGATGTGGAGCAGTATGGAGATACTATCTATCTGATACCAAGAGAGGATAATTATTTCCTTGGCTATTCCAAGGCCCAGCTGAAGGCAGAGCTGTGCCGGTCCAATGCTACTGACAAGGACTACTATCTTAGTCAGTTCGTGATCCTTACTTTACTTAGTATGTTTTATGACGGAGTCGGAGTGAGTGCCCATACCAGAGACTTCATAAGGGCAGGGGAGCTGCAGAATACTATCTCGGAAAGGCTTTCTGAGGCAAGGAGCAGATATGATGAGGACAGCCAGCAGGAGACAGGGATAGCATTTACAAATATTTCGGAGGCATATGAGCAGCTGAAGTCTGATGAAAAGGGATCAAGAGCCAGGACCACTAAGGAGGGCTTTCTCTATTATATTCTGAGATTCCTTGAGAGACAGGGACTTATAGAATATATAGAGACGGATGACATGATAAAGACCACAAAGAAGCTCGATCAGTTCATGGACTGGAACCTTCTGAACAAGAATAATTACCAGAGGGTCCTAAGGGTCTTGGGAGAGCTTGACCAGGATGGAGATATGGCTTCGGATGACGAGGAGGAAAGGGATAAATGAGCAGGATAAACAGGGTAAGGATCATTAACTTAAAATACAACAGGGACGCCTGTGAGATAGGTGATGAGACCTTTGATATGAATGGGGAGAATACCCTTCTTTCCTTAAGGAACGGAGGAGGAAAAACAGTTCTGGTACAGATGATCATGGCACCATTTGTACATAGACACTACAGGGACTTAGCCGACAGGAAATTCTCATATTTTTTTAATACTTCAAAGCCTACATTTATCATGGTCGAGTGGAAGCTTGACGGTGGAGGTGGCTATGTGCTCACTGGTATGATGGTGCGTCAGAGTCAGGATGCTGATTCTGCCTATGATACAGAGATCACGAATTTCATCACCGAGTATGATAGGGAGTCAAGGCTTGATATAGCCCATATCCCTTTTACAGAGGAGACATCAAGAGGAGTGGTCCTGAAGGGATATGTCCAGTGCAGGCAGCTTTTCGACAGCTGGAAAAAGGAAGCCGGGACTGCCTTTTTCTGCTATGACATGAACCAGAGCGCCCAGTCCAGACAGTATTTTGACAAGCTCTCCGAATACCAGATCTATTATCGTGAATGGGAGGCAATTATCCATAAGATAAATATGGAAGAGTCCGGACTTTCCAACCTCTTTTCAGACTGCAAGAATGAGGAGGGCCTTGTCGAGAAATGGCTTCTTGATACGATCGAGAAAAAGCTTAACAGAGGCTCTGACTCCATAAAGGAATTCCGTTCGCTTACAGCCAAATATGTCAGATCCTATATGGAGAACAGGTCAAAGATAAAAAGGCGTGATTCTATAGAGGTCTTCAGGCAGCAGACAGCCGGAGTAAGAGAAGAGGGCCAGCGCTATCTGCAGGGTGAACAGGAGATGAGGGAAAGGCAGGATCAGATCGCTTTATTTCGTGACAGTCTGGAGGAGCTGCTTGAAAAAAAGCATGATGAGGAGGAAGGTCTTACAGAGGAAAGAGATGACATTTCATCCCAGATAAACCATCTGAAATATCAGAAATACTCGTTTCAGATCTACGAAAATGATGACAGGATAGAGGAAAACGAGGATAAGATAGCAGAGCTTTGCACATCATGCAAAAGACTTACCGAAAAGAGAAACGATATAGAAAAAAGCAGGCATCTGTTAAGCTGCGCCAGGGAGCAGAGAGATATAAATGCGACGGTAAAGGATCTGAGGGGCGCTTGGCAGAAGCTTTCTGCCCAGAAGGAGAAAGATAAGAACAATGAGCCTGAACGCGAGCGTATTGGCTGCCAGCTGGCCGGATACTATTCTGACCTAAAAAGTGATACGGAGGAAAGGATAGACTCTGTTCTGGGTAAGAGTGCAGGCTTTATGAAGGAGATCTCAAAGAACAGAGATAAGCTTAAGGAGGAGCAGACAAAAAGGCAGCAGGCCTCAAAGGAGATAGGAGGACTCGATCAGCTGATAGAGCTTTTTGCCCAGAGAGAGCAGATTTTTAATAAGAAGTATAATAGAAATCTGTCTAGAAATATCCTTGGCCTCTATGAGGATGGGACGCTTACTGAGGAGAGACTTTCCGGAGAGGAAAGACTGACCGCCTGCGAGAGATCTAAAAAGGAGCTGCTTGGACAGAAGCTTTCTCTTGAGCAGAGGGAGGAATCTCTTGCTCATAAGACCGAGGAGGAAAGAAAGGCTCTGACGCTCGCTGAAAGCGATCTCTCATACAGTCTCGATAAGAAAAAGGAGTTCGATGGTCAGATCGAGGAGAGAAGGGAGATCATCAGATACTTTGACATAAAGGATATGGACATACTGGATACAGAAGGTATTCTTTCGGCAGCCAGAAAAAAGCTCTCGGCAAATGAGGATATAAGAAAGAGCATGGAAATATCTCTTGCTGTAAAAAAGAGAGAGCTTAGACAGCTCGGCGGAGAGGAGGCCGTGGAGCTTTCTGACGAATTCAAGACTATGCTGGAGGAAGCCGGGATAGACTATGTCTATGGTATGAGGTGGCTTTCAAAAAACGCCAACTCGGAAGATCAGAATCGGATGCTTGTCGAGAAGTTTCCTTTTCTTCCATACTCTCTTATCATAAGCAGAAGTGATATGAAACGCCTGTCTTTAATAAGTGAAAAGAGGGATACCTCTATTCCTGTACCATTTATTGTAAGAGAGGATATGAATATCAGCCCGGAGGAAGAGGGCACTGGATCAGAGGAGAATCTCTTTAGCTTTGGAAACGTATGCTTCTATGTCTGCTTTAACAACGAACTCCTGAATAAGGAGCGTATGGAGGAGCTTTTGGCGGCAAAGGAGCATGAAATAAGCCATATAAAGGATTCCATAGCCTCAAGGGAGGAGGAATACAGGGTCTACTATGACAAGTACGGCAGGATCGCAAACCAGGAAATAAGCCGGGAAGTCTGTGAAAGGCTTGATCAGAGGATAGAAGGCCTGAGGGCTGATATAGAAAAAAGAGGGCAGCTGATAGATGACTATAAAAAGGAGCAGGCCTCTGTCAGGGATGAAATTGCATCACTTGCTAAAAGGGCTGGACAGGCGGATGAGAAGATAAGGTCATTAAGGACCTTTTTAGAGGATCTTTCCGATTTTACAGATCAGTATCAGTCCTATATAAGAGTTTTCGAAAAAAGAAAAAGGGTCGAGAGGTCTCTTAAGGAGACAGAGGATGAGATAAGGAATATAAATGAGCTTAGCACAAAGCTTGAGGAGGATCTGAGAAGGGCTGATGAGGAAAAATCCCAGCTCAGGTTTAAGCTTACAGAAATAAATTCAGAGCTTTCCAAATACCAGCAGTATGAAAGGTCAAAGGAGGCTGTTACTGAGGAGATGGCTGTAGAGCTTATTGCCAGATTTGAGGCCCTTACCTCCAAGTCAGCGGTCGAGGTAAAGGAGCTTGAGAAAACGATTGCCGAAAAGTCCAGAAGGCTTAATGAGCAGATGGCTCTTTTGAACAGGAGCGCTGTAGAATATGGATTTTCAAATGAGGAATGGAAGGAAGTGGTCTATGATCAGGAGGAGATGATCCGTCTTGAAAATGAATCTGAAACACTACTTTCTGAACTGAATGAAAAGCAGGGCCAGGTAGCTTCTGCCGAGAAAAATAAGGGTAAGCTCGAGGAGAGAAGGGACTATCTCTATCGCAAGATGAGGGAAGAGACAGGAGAGGAGGAGGCTGTCCCTAAGGCACAGATCCCTGTGATAAGCTTCGATCAGGTTATTCTCGAGAAGAAGCATCTGATAAAAGAGAAGGAGGATCAGATAAAGGAAACACAGAAGAGAGCACAGGTCTATGAGGAAAATCTGGCTGCTATGGCTGAGTTTTCTGATCTTAAGAGGAATGAGGACCAGGAGCTAATAAATGAACTGTCGGAGGAGAGCCCGGATCAGATAGTGAAGCGTCAGGGAGAGCTGAAGCGTGGCTACCATAGGATAAAGGAGCGCCTGCAAAGGTTCAGGGAGGAAATTGGCAGACAGATAACTGCTGTTATGCGCACAGAGGATCTATCAGATGATTTTTTCCAGAAGCCGCTTGCTACGCTTATGTCCCTTACCGATTCGGCGGAAAGGCTTCTGGAGCAGCTGGATATAATCACTTCCTCATTCGATCAGTTGATAGAAAAGCTGCTTGTAGATATCTCTCTGGTTGAAAAGGAAGAAAATGAGCTGGTTGATATGCTTTCTGACTACCTGGCAGCTGTAAACAGCGATCTGGGCAAGATAGATGATAATTCGACGATCACTGTAAGGAACCGTCCTGTAAAGATGCTTCAGATCAAAACTCCTGACTGGGAGGCAAATGAGGCTGTCTATATCACAAGACTTAAGGATTATGTAAGGGATGTGACAGAGCATTGCGTCCTTCTTCTGTCAGAGAATAAGAATATAGAGGAGTATCTGGGTGTAAAGCTTACGACCAAGGCCTTATATGATGCTGTAGCAGGGATAAGCAATGTTACTATCCATCTCTACAAGATCGAGGCTTCAAGGGAATATCCTATCACCTGGTCTGAAGTCGCGAGGAACTCAGGAGGCGAGGGCTTCCTATCCGCCTTTGTGATTCTGTCGAGTCTTCTATACTATCTGCGCAGGAATGACAGTGACATTTTTGCGGACAGGAAAGAGAGCAAGGTGATAATAATGGACAATCCTTTTGCCCAGACCAATGCCTCACATCTTCTCGTGCCGCTTATGGATTTTGCCTCAAAAACCAATACCCAGCTTATCTGCCTTAGCGGCCTGGGCGGTGAATCGATCTATAACAGATTTGACAATATCTATGTCCTGAATCTGTATCCATCGAGCCTCAGAAATGGTCTTGCCTACCTGAAGGCCGAGCATCAGAGAGGCAGTGCAGCCGAGAGTATGATGGTCTCAAATGTGAGGGTAAAAGACCAGGGGGAGTTCGAGCAGATGAGTCTGTTCTAAGGGGTTAGGGGTTAGAGATCAGGGGACAGGGGTGGAAATCCCTAACCCCTGGGCTCTAGCCCCTAGCCCCTAATCCCTAGGCCCTATTTACCTGGCCGTTCCAGTGGTCTTCACCTCATATGAGGAGCATTCGCCGACTAAGTGGCTGATCAGATTATTTGTATAGGTCCTGCCGGTAGAGGTATATATTCCGACCGTTCCGATATCGAGAAGGGATCCACTGGCATCATATAAGAATACATAGTTCTGTATATTCAGATACTTTTTGGATTTGTTTTTTACTGTGATTGCAAGCCCGCTGTCTGTTTTCTTTACTGAGCTTTTGTACATCTTTTGTGAAAGCTTTGTGGCGTTCTTTCCTGTTTTAGTCTGTGAGGCGGTCTCTACAGAAAAGGTCGATGCATCAAGATCGACTGCGAGTGAGGCAGAATAGTAAATCTTTAAATAGCCAGTCTGTCCCGGACCAAGATCAGAGATCGAGCCATATCCGCTTGAAAGCGAGTTTCCGGAGGAATCCTTCAGATCATAAGCGATCTTTATTGTGCTGAAATTACATGAGCTGGTGTTAGTTACCGGTACATAGGCATAGGTGGCATACTTTGTGCATTTGCCTGTTATAAGTGCAGGCCTGGCAAAGGAGCAGATCGTGGAACCGTCCTTTACGCTTATCTTGTATTTCTTCTTTGCACTACGGCCTCTGTAGTCCTTAAGACCGACAGTTACAGTTGCTTTTCCTGTATTCTTGAGACTGATATCGATACGGTTGTTGCCACTGCTTTTTTTTGCTGTAAGGACAGATGACCTTGAACTGCTTACTGATTTTACCGTTCCTCCAAAGATGGAAAGCGTATAGCGGTTTCCATCACTGTCGTTGTTGAAGTAATAAAAGGTGTAGCTTTCCTGGCTGGCAGCATATGCCCTTGCGGTCGGAAGTGCAGCAAAAAGGGTGAGTGCCATTGCAGCTGCTGTGACAAATGACAGCAGTAATGTCTTTTCTTTGTGTTTCTTTATCATTATTTATAACCTCCTGAAAAATTAATAAACTTTTAATATTTTAACAGAATGGATACGGTTTTTCAATATGTAATTGGTAGCATTTGCACAGGGGAAGTTTGAAAAAGCGGATAGTATATGTTATAATATTTATAAAATAAACAGATGAATGTTACTGAGGCAGTTCCCACTATTATAAGATATACAACTGCCTGCAGATATCTGGTATAGTACTGAGGATGTGAGGCGTGGAATGGATCGTAAACGTATCAGTAGATTACAAGGTCTAGTATCGATGTGATCACGATAGAGATGTAAAAATCCTTCCAGGCCCTATAGCTTCGGCTATATTCAGATGTGCTTTTTCTGAATACAGCTTGTATTCCTATGAAGAAGTCTTTTAGCAGTCCAGAAAATGCGAGAATAACAAATGAGGCAGCAAATATGAACAGGATATTTAAGTTACCTATAATGCCATACACTGGAAAATCGTTACCACATGATCTGAATGCATATATTATTCCGGCAGTGATGACCGCCCAGTAGAAAACTATCAACAACATTTTTTTCATGAGCTATTCCTCCATTCAATCAAATATGCTTGTATTTATCGTCATTCTGACGGGGGTATTGTTCCTGTCTCTCATACTTAGAGTTAGTATAAAGCAGTATCCATGCATCCCCGAATGGCGATAATCGGTAAAACTAGAAGTATCCCATTTGTAAGAGAATTGTGAGTTCATTCCACTTTTTTATAGATCGGTGTCGGCTCAGCTGCCTTTGATGTGATTGCAGATGCTGCGGCCATAGCAACCACAAGAATGAAAGATACAATTTTTTTCTTCATAAAAACCTCCAGTTTCTTTTCTGTACAGATATAATTCTCTGTACATTGTCTTAGTTTTCTTTTATCCCTACGGGACGCTTTTATTATAATGCTATAGCATTGGATCAGTCTATTCATTCCTGATTGAATCCTGGTAAAAAGACTCTATTTCGCCTTGATTTTTCTGGAATTTCAACTCTATGGTGGATGGAGTTGCTGTTCAGGAGGGCTTTTGATAAAAAATGTTGGAAATAATACATACATAAAAAGCGAGAGTGCCTATAATGTGATCACAAGGTTAGATAAAACTAACAAAAAGTTTATTCCCTATCTTGTATTCTGGTAAAAGTTGTTATACAATATTTGGTGCAACTCACCAACATTGGTTTAGGAGGTCTTAAATGACAACATTTGATGCATGGGAGGGCTTTAGGCCTGGTCACTGGAATGATGATGTGAACGTCCGTGACTTTATCCAGAAGAACTACACACCTTACGATGGAGACGAGAGCTTCCTCGAGGGACCTACAGAGCGTACCGATAAGCTCTGGGGAAAGCTTCAGGAGTATCAGAAGCAGGAGAGAGCCAAGGGCGGCGTACTCGATATGGAGACAGATGTGGTATCAGATATCGATGCCTATGGCCCTGCTTACATTGACGAATCGATGAAGGATGACGAGCAGGTGGTAGGTCTGCAGACAGACAAGCCGCTGAAGAGAGCCTTCATGCCTTACGGCGGTATCAGGATGGCAGAGGAAGCGCTGACCACCTATGGATATACTCCGAATCCACAGCTTCATGAGATCTTTACAAAATACCACAAGACTCATAACGAGGCGGTCTTTGATGCCTATACTCCTGAGATGATGACAGCCCGTCACTGCCATATAGTGACAGGACTTCCTGATACCTACGGAAGAGGACGTATAGTTGGTGATTACAGAAGAATTGCCCTCTACGGTATTGATTATCTGATCGAGAAGAAGGAAGAGGACAAGGCGGCTACAGGTCACAACGATATGATGACGGGAAAGGTAGTCCGCTTAAGAGAGGAGATCGCTGAGCAGATCAAGGCCCTTAAGAAGATGAAGAAGCTTGCTGCTTCATACGGATTCGACATTTCAAAGCCGGCTACCAATGCGAAGGAAGCAGTACAGTGGCTGTATTTCGGATACCTTTCAGCAATCAAGCAGCAGAACGGTGCTGCAATGTCAGTAGGTCGTATTTCTACATTCCTTGATATCTATATCACGAGAGATATGGAAAAGGGAATCCTGACAGAGAAGGAGGCCCAGGAGCTTATCGACCATCTTACTATGAAGTTTCGTATGGTAAAGTTTGCCCGTATCCCGTCATACAACGAGCTGTTCTCAGGCGATCCGGTATGGGCTACGCTTGAGGTGGCAGGAATCGGAATGGATGGACGCAGCATGGTCACAAAGAACGATTATCGCTTCCTCCATACTCTTGAGAACATGGGACCGGCACCAGAGCCGAACCTCACAGTTCTTTACTCAAGTGATCTTCCTGACAACTTCAAGAAGTATGCAGCCAAGATTTCAGTAGATACTTCATCCATCCAGTATGAGAATGATGATGTTATGAAGCCGATCTGGGGAGATGATTACAGCATCTGCTGCTGCGTATCTGCTACTCAGACTGGTAAGGAGATGCAGTTCTTCGGAGCCCGTGCAAACCTCGCAAAGGCACTTCTCTACGCTATAAACGGTGGCAAGGATGAGAAGTTTAAGGATAAGGAAGGACACCATATGCAGGTTGGACCTGAGATCGCTCCAATGAGCTCGGATGTCCTTGATTATGATGAGGTAGTCCATAAGTATGACCAGACCCTTGACTGGCTCGCAGGTCTCTATGTGAACATCCTTGATCTGATTCACTACATGCATGACAAGTATTACTATGAGTCAGCAGAGATGTCTCTTATCGATACGAATGTCCGCCGTACCTTTGCTACGGGTATCGCAGGATTTTCACACGTGGTTGATTCGCTTTCAGCTATAAAGTATGCGAAGGTTACAGCCATCCGTGACGAAGAGGGTGTTACCACAGACTTTAAGATCGAGGGAGACTTCCCTAAGTACGGCAATGACGACGAGAGAGCTGATGAGATCGCTGTTAAACTGTTAAAGACCTTTATGGGCAAGCTTAGGAAGTTCCATACCTACAGGGATTCAGACGCTACCACCTCAATCCTTACTATCACCTCGAATGTCGTCTATGGTGAGGCTACAGGCGCCACCCCTGACGGCAGGAAGGCATTCACCCCGTTTGCTCCGGGAGCTAACCCTGCATACGGCGCCGAGCAGAACGGACTTCTCGCTTCCCTTAACTCGGTAGCAAAGCTTCCGTATGAGTACTCGCTTGACGGTATCTCGAATACCCAGACGATGACTCCGAACTCTCTGGGACATGATGAGGAGGAGAGAAAGAGCAAGCTTGTAAATGTCCTCGATGGATACTTCAACCAGGGTGCACACCATCTGAACGTGAACGTCTTCGGCAAAGAGAAGCTTCTCGATGCTATGGATCATCCTGAGAAGCCTGAGTATGCCAACTTTACTATCCGTGTATCAGGCTACGCTGTGAAGTTCATCGATCTGACCAGAAAGCAGCAGCTCGATGTAATCAACAGAACCTTCCATGATCATATGTAATAAGGCACAGGGATCGAATCCCTGACCCATACCCTCTTATCCTCGCCCTCCCCACTTATCTGGACACAGGGCGGGGATTTTTTCTTCCGGCTTGAAAAAACAGCTCCAAACGTTTAATATGTCCTATTATGAATGGAGAATGGACTTTGTTAGGAGAATATAAATGAATCTGCTCTGTATATTTAATAGGAGACTGACCTCATTCCAGGTAATTATACTTGGCTTTGCGGCAGTGATCCTGATAGGAGCGCTTATACTTATGCTTCCCATATCATCGAGATCAGGAGAGATGACAGGATTTATGGATTCGCTCTTCACATCGACATCAGCGGTATGTGTTACAGGACTTGTGGTGAAGGATACAGCAGGCTACTGGTCCTTTTTCGGACAGGTAATAATACTTATCCTGATACAGATAGGGGGTATTGGAGTGATCACAATGGCCTCTCTGGTTTCCCTTCTGGCTGGAAAAAAGATCAGTCTGATGCAGAGACAGACCATACAGAATGCTCTTTCCACGCCTCAGGTCGGAGGATCGGTAAGACTTATCAGATTTGTGATAAAGGTTACAGCCATGATAGAGACGGCCGGGGCTGTGCTGCTTCTACCTGTATTTGTAAAGAGATTCGGGATGGTGGGCATATGGTATGCTGTTTTCCATTCGATATCGGCCTTCTGCAATGCCGGATTTGACCTGATGGGCAGGTATACAGGAAGCTTCAGCTCGCTTTGTGCATTTTCAGGCAATCTCTATCTTAGCATAGTCATATGTGTGCTTATAGTGGCCGGCGGGCTCGGATTTCTGGCCTGGGAGGATATAGCAGCCTATAAGCAAAAGATCCATAAGTACAGGATGCAGACAAAGGTGATAATAGCATCGACGGCTATCCTCATTCTTGTACCGACGATCCTGTTTTTCTTTATTGATTTTTCTCATATGCATCTGGTCAGGAGGCTCTCATGCTCCCTTTTTCAGGCTGTAACTCCAAGGACAGCCGGATTCAACACAGTGGATTTCTCAAGCATGACTGATCCGGGCAGGGTAATGATAATGCTTCTTATGCTGGTCGGAGGCTCACCTGGCTCTACGGCTGGAGGAATGAAGACAACGACTGTTGCAGTGCTTACAGCAAATGCATTTGCCATTTTCAGGCGCAGGAAAAATGCCAAGCTCTTTGGCAGGAGGGTAGACGATGAGGTGGTGAAGCAGGCGTCTACGGTACTCTTTATGTATGTGACCCTGTTTTTATCAGGAGCTCTTATCATAAGCTTGATAGAAAACCAGCCGTTTGAAAAATGTGCTTTCGAGGCTATTTCAGCAATTGCAACGGTAGGGCTTTCGCTCGGACTGACACCGGGACTAGGGGTCGTATCACATATTATCCTGATGCTGCTTATGTTCTTTGGCAGGGTCGGAGGATTTACTGTGGTTTATGCGGCTCTTTCATACAGGGAGGGGTCAGAGCTTAAATATCCTCTCGGAAATATTACCGTGGGTTAGGAAAAGGAGGCAAAATGAAATCAATACTGCTTATCGGACTCGGACATTTCGGGACACTGATCGCGAAGGAAATAAATACACTCGGCCATCAGGTTATGGCAGTTGACAAAAATGAGGACAGGGTCAATGCAGCCCTTCCTTTTGTTACAGATGCCCTGATAGGTGACAGTACAAATGAGAGTTTCCTCAATTCACTCGGAGTAAACAACTACGATGTATGCATAGTGACAATAGGAGGAGATTTCCAGAGCTCACTAGAGACTACATCTCTTCTAAAGGAGCTGGGAGGAAAGCTTGTTGTGGCAAGGGCTGACAGGGAGGTTCAGGAGAAATTTCTGCTGAGGAACGGAGCTGATGAGGTCGTAAATCCTGAAAAGCAGATAGCCAGATGGACTGCGATCAGGTTTACATCAAGCTACATTCTCGATTATATAAAGATCGACGACGACCATGCCATCTTCGAGGTAAAGGTACCGGCTGAATGGGTCGGACTGCAGGTAAAGGAGCTTGAGATCCGCCAGAAATTCGGCATAAACATCATGGCCATCAAGGAAAATGGCGATATGAATGTGACAGTCTCTCCAGATGATATACTGAGGGAGGACGAGACGCTTCTGGTTCTCGGAGAGCATAAGGCCATAAGAGAGTGCTTTCATCTGTAAGGAAAGGAATAATATGAGTGATATAAAAGCAAGAGTACATTCGCTGGAGAGCTTCGGCTCGGTTGACGGTCCGGGAATCAGGTATGTGATCTTCCTGCAGGGCTGTAACTTCAGATGCAGATACTGCCACAATCCGGATACCTGGAATCCTGATGGTACGAAAAAGACAAAGCCGATGGAGCTTTCGGCCGATCAGCTTATAGAAAAGGCGCTTAAGTACAGGCCCTACTGGGGTCAGGAGGGAGGCATAACCGTAAGCGGCGGTGAAGCTCTGCTTCAGATCGATTTCCTGCTGGAACTTTTCAGGAAATGTCACGAGAAGGGAATAAACACCTGCCTTGATACCTCGGCCGGGCCATTTACAAGAGAGGAGCCGTTTTTTACAAAGTTTAAGGAGCTGATGTCTGTTACTGACCTCGTGATGCTTGATATAAAGCAGATCTTTGACGACGATCATATAAAGCTTACAGGTCATACAAACAAAAATGTCCTGGATGCGGCTGTCTGGATGTCAGAAAATGGAGTTCCTATGTGGATCCGCCACGTGCTTGTTCCGGGAATCACTACAGATGAAAAGGAATTAAAGGCGCTCAGAGAGTTCATAGATACCCTGAAGACAGTGAAAAGAGTAGAAGTATTGCCATATCATACGCTAGGCGTCTATAAGTACGAGGAGCTCGGTATCCCTTATACACTGAAGGATGTGAACCCACCCACAAAGGAGCAGGTGGATACGGCAAGAAAAATTCTTGGAGCACAATAAAATGCCTGTTACTTTTGATAAAGTGCTTGACACAGGATCATAAAAAGAGTAAAATCATATCGTTCGCGTGAGCGGATCGAATGCAGGAATGGCGGAATTGGCAGACGCGCAGGCTTCAGGTGCCTGTGGCTATTGCAGTCGTGAGGGTTCAAGTCCCTTTTCCTGCATTATCAAGGGATTGCTGATATATTCGGCAATCCCTTATTTTATGCGGCTTTCAGGGCGATTTCGGCCTTCCGGTTCATGCAGGAAATTACCGATTTTGACCACTTTTTCCGATGTTTCGTACACGACTCGTAGACAGAATCTGAGCATTCTGCTATAGAGGATAGAAATAAGGGCTCATTGACAGGCGATTACTCTTATCTTCCAGGCTGTGTGACCAATAAAGAACTTCTGACAATAGACAGCATATTATGAGGAAAGGGGCCCATATTATTTGCTGATATAGATATACTTTCCGAAGACAACACAGATGAATTGAGTTTTCATTTAATTGAAAGATGGAGGGATTAGTGAGGAGAATAAGAATTGATGCAGTTGCCAAAAAGACATTATCAGTTAGCGAATACAGATAAGTGGATTTCTCCTGGAGAATATAATGGAACAAAGGGGGTATGGGAGCTTGTGGTAAATACAAAGACAAAAACAGTCTATCACATTCTGTTCAGAAAGAGCTGAGGCTTTTTTGAAAATAATTCGGGATCATTCATTCGAATATTATAGAGTGATGAATAATTTTTTCTTTACATCAGAGATGTTTATGCTATAATATTTTTTGTGTGTGAGCCGCGGACTTGTGTAAACGGCACATAGACAGGTGACGCTTGTATTATAGGAAAAAGAAAAGAAAGGAGCTTTAAACGATGAAGTTTAAAAGCAGCTATCTGCAGCAGGTCTATGACGGACTTGAGGCAAGGAATCCTGAGCAGAAGGAGTTCTTAGAGGCAGTAGGAGAGGTTCTTGAGTCTCTTGAGCCGGTAGTAGAGAAGAATCCTAAGCTCGAGGAGGATGATGTTATCGGACGTCTGGTCGAGCCTGAGAGAGTGATCCTCTTCAGGGTACCATGGGTAGATGACAATGGCAAGGTTCAGGTCAACCGTGGATACAGAGTACAGTTTAACTCAGCAATCGGACCATATAAGGGAGGACTTCGTTTCCATCCTTCAGTAAATCTGTCAATACTTAAGTTCTTAGGCTTTGAGCAGATCTTCAAGAATTCCCTTACAGGACTTCCTATCGGAGGAGGTAAGGGTGGATCTGACTTCGACCCTAAGGGAAAGAGCGACAGAGAGGTAATGAAATTCTGTCAGAGCTTTATGACAGAGCTCTGCAAGCATATAGGAGCAGACACAGATGTTCCTGCAGGAGATATCGGAGTAGGTGGACGTGAGATAGGCTATATGTACGGTCAGTACAAGAGACTCAGAAATGAGTTTACAGGTGTTCTTACAGGAAAGGGACTGACTTATGGCGGCTCCCTTGCCAGAACTGAGGCTACAGGATACGGACTCTGCTATTATACAGAGGAAGCCTTAAAGACTCTTAAGAATGATTCATTCAAGGGTAAGACAGTAGTCATCTCAGGATCAGGAAACGTAGCTATCTATGCCTGCCAGAAGGCTACAGAGCTCGGCGGTAAGGTCATCACTATGTCCGATTCGAACGGATATATCGTAGCACCTAACGGAATCAAGCTCGACGTGGTAAAGCAGATCAAGGAAGTCGAGAGAGGACGTATCAAGGAGTATCCTGCACGTGCAAACGACGGTTCAGAGTACCATGAGGGATGCTCTGGAGTATGGGGCACCAAGGCTGATATCTATCTTCCATGCGCAACTCAGAACGAGATCGATGAGGAGAGCGCAAAGAAGATCGTAGCTAACGGAGCTATCGCTGTCTGCGAGGGAGCAAATATGCCGTCCACTCCAGAGGCAATTGCAGTATACAAGAAGGCAGGTATCATGTTCGGACCTGCAAAGGCAGCAAATGCCGGTGGAGTAGCTACATCAGCTCTCGAAATGAGCCAGAATTCAGAGAGACTTTCATGGACCTTCGAGGAGGTTGACTCAAAGCTTCAGGGAATCATGAAGAGTATAGTTCACAATTCCATTGATGCAGCTGCTAAATATGGCTTTGATGGTGACCTTCAGGTCGGAGCCAATATAGCAGGCTTTGAAAAGGTAGCAGATGCAATGCTTGCTCAGGGAATAGCATACTGATACCAGAGAAATAATACTAACGGAGAAATAATGAAAACGGGCTGCAGGGATAATCCCTGCAGCCTGTTTTTATGTATCATATTAAGAGCAATAGTAAACGGTGTTTTTATAAGTGTCTCGCAGGTACTGCCTTTTGTTGTGGCAGAGGAAAACGACTGATCAGGAGAGCTTACTGTTTATCTTTTTCTGCTCTATCACAAAGTAGATGATGATAAGAGAAGAAGCAGCGATATAGCTTATAGGATAGCATCTGAGAAGAAAGGTGATGTCCCGGTTCCCTGTAATGAAGGTCCAGAATATCCTGAAGATGCAGATGCTAAGAGTGTTTGTTATCGTGGAAAAGACCACATGGTTTTCTGCACGCAGTGAGGACGAGAGTACATCAGATGGTATGAAGATCCAGTAGATGGGAGCTATGACCTTTGAGATTCTGGCGCCGATGGTTATGACAGCCTGGGATCTGGTAAACATGGAAATAAGAAAGGGAGCGGCTGATACTATGACTATGGCAGCGATCACAGAGAGCACAAGCTCCATTCCTATTACATCAAGGATAGCCCGTTTTATCCGCTGAGGTTTTTTTGCACCATAGTTCTGACCGACGAAGGTAGTTATAGAGACAGAAAAGGCCTCAGTAATAAGCCACCAGAAGGCATCTACCCTTCCATAGGCAGTCCAGGCAGCAACGGTATTTGAACCCATACGGTTTATAGAGGTCTGCAGTATCATATTTGATATAGTAAACATGCTTACGCTTATCGCAGTAGGCAGGCCGATCTTTAAAATATTTGAAAGGATAGGGAGATTTATGTGAAGTCTTTTAAGAGATAGCTTCATGGCACCTGTCCTAAAGACCAGAAGCCAGGTCACAAGGGCTGCGGAAACTCCCTGAGAGATCACTGTAGCGATACCGGCACCAGCTACCCCTATTTTGAGTACGGCGACAAGCCAGAGATCCAGCGCTATATTTATCACACAGCACACTATAAGTATATAGAGAGGACGCCTCGAATCACCTATAGCGCAGAGTATACCTGAGCCTATATTATAGATCAGGATAAAGGCAAGGCCGGCCATCAGTATCCGCAGGTAGGTAAGGGAGCCCGGGAAAAGATCATCCGGAGTACCCAGCAGATGAAGAAAGGCCGGAGCCAGAAGAACTCCTGCTGTCCCTAGTATAAGTCCGCCGGCAAGCGCAAAGGTATAGGCTGTGTGGAGGGCCTCATAAATACGCCTTCTGTCATCTGATCCGTAGGCCTGTGATATGATGACTGTTGCTCCTGAGGCAAGCCCCATAAAGAAGGTGATCACAAGCTCTATTATAAGTCCTGATGAGCCACCTACGCTTGCAAGGGCAATCTTTCCGGAGAAGCGGCCGACTACAACGGCATCCACAGTATTATAGAGAGTCTGGAAAATGGCTCCTATAAGGATCGGAAAGAAAAATATAAGTATCTGCTTCCATATAACCCCGCTTGTTATTTCATTTTTTTCTGTTGATTTCATGACGACTATTATATAATGTTTCGGGGATTGCATTCAACTGTTTTTTGATATAAAGTATTTAGGACAAATGAAGGGAGATATCATGGCAGAAAAGAAACATTTCTATGCGGTGAAAAAGGGCAGGAAGACCGGTATATTTTTAAGCTGGGACGATTGCCGGAAATCAGTAAGCGGCTTCAAGGGAGCTGTATATAAGGGCTTTGTGACCAGGCAGGAGGCAGAGGAATATCTGAATCCTTGTGAGGATGATGACAGGCTTAGGGACATTCCGGAGGATAAGATGCTTATTGCCTATGTGGATGGCAGCTTCTCAAAGGATAAGGGTCGTTATTCATATGGCTGTGTTTTCATAGGGCCGGATGATAAGGTAGAGACTATGTCTGGAAGCGGAGATGATCCGGAGGTCCTTAAGATAAGAAATGTCGGCGGAGAAATGCTTGGGGCCATGCATGCAGTAAAATACGCCTATGAGCAGGGTTACAGGTCGGTGGATATCTGCTATGACTATGCAGGAATAGAGATGTGGGCAAAGGGACTATGGAAGGCCAATAATCCTCTTACACAAAAGTATGCTGCCTATATGAAGCGGATGGATACAAAGATTCCTATAGTCTACCACAAGGTGGCAGCCCATACAGGAATAGAATATAACGAGCTTGCGGACTCTCTTGCAAAGCAGGCTTTAGATCAGACAGAAAGACGGTAAGGACAGATGAAGGAACAGGTGGGATTTGATCCCGAAAAAATAGTATTCGTAGGATTAGGGCTTATCGGAGGCTCTGTTGCAAAGGCGATAAAGAAGACCTATCCCTGTATCCATCTTTATGCCACGGCAGGACATAGAGAGACTGTGGAGGCTGCATTTTATGACGGGCTGATAGAGAACAAGAGCCTCTTAAGTGATCAGGAGATAGCAGATTCTGACGCTATATTTCTCTGCTCTCCGGTGCTTGTAAATGTCGAGTATCTTTCGAGGATAAAGCCCTTCCTCTCACCTGATACCCTGATCACAGATGTGGGCTCTGTAAAGGGAGATATAGCGGCTGAGATAGACAGGCTGGGGCTTTCGGACCAGTTCATAGGAGGTCATCCTATGACAGGGTCAGAGAATACAGGCTACTCCTGTTCTGATCCCTCCTTTCTTGAAAACGCATATTATCTTCTGACCTATCAGAGCGAGAGGGCAAGGAGGATAGTTCCGTTTTTTGACAGATTCATATCGGGACTGGGAGCTATCACAATGACACTAAGGCCGGACCAGCACGATATGGCTGTTGCAGCCATAAGCCACCTGCCTCATGTGATATCGGCATCGCTTGTGAATCTGGTCAGGGAGGATAACAGGGATGATCTCTTACGTACTATAGCAGCAGGCGGCTTTAAGGACATCACGAGGATATCATCATCATCTCCAGTAATGTGGGAAAATATCTGCCTCTCCAACAGGAAGGCTATCCTTAGTATGATAGACCAGTATATGGAGCTGCTTTCGGATTTCAGATCAGAAATAGAGGACGGCAATGGAGAAGAGATAAGAGCAAGATTCCAGTCGGCCAAGGACTTCCGCGACAGTCTTCCTGTAAAGAAAAGAGGACTGCTTCCGGCAGACTTTACAATCTTCTGCGACCTCTGTGATGAGCCCGGACAGATCGCAACGGTTGCGACACTACTTGCCGCTTCAGGTATTTCTATCAAGAATATAGGTATAATCCACAACAGGGAGTTTGAGGAGGGAGTGCTCCAGATAGAGCTTTATTCCGAGGCAGACTATGAGGGAGCAAGGACTCTTCTTGAGTCACACAGCTACAGGCTTCATCTGAGATGATTATTTATGGAGAATTATAATGCATAAATGTAAGCAGCTAAGAGGAGAAATAAGGGTTCCGGGAGACAAGTCGATCTCACACAGAGGTATAATGCTTGGCTCACTGGCCAGAGGCAAGACCTGTCTGCACGGATTCTTATCCGGGGCAGACTGCCTCTCAAGCATTGAATGCTTCAGAAGGCTTGGCATTCAGATAGAAAGAGAGGGTGAAGAGGTAACCATCCATGGAAGGGGCCTTTATGGTCTAAGGGAGGCTTGCGGCTTATTAGATGCCGGAAACAGCGGGACTACCACAAGGCTTATATCAGGTATCCTTGCCGGGCAGAGCTTTACAACAGGCATCACTGGTGACGATTCGTTAAGGAAACGTCCAATGAAGAGAGTGATAGAACCTCTTGGCCAGATGGGGGCAGATATAAGATCAGCTGATGGATTCCTCCCGCTTACCATAAGAGGAGGAGGACTCCATGGCATAGACTATATATCCCCTGTAGCGTCAGCCCAGGTGAAATCCTGTATACTTCTCGCAGGTCTTT
Organism: Candidatus Weimeria sp. HCP3S3_B5; assembly: GCF_052064335.1. Classification (NCBI taxonomy): domain Bacteria; kingdom Bacillati; phylum Bacillota; class Clostridia; order Lachnospirales; family Lachnospiraceae; genus Candidatus Weimeria; species Candidatus Weimeria sp. HCP3S3_B5. Next base: position 95,983 of record NZ_JBQHVU010000004.1, read on the forward strand.
TTGCAGAGGGATCTACCTCGGTCACAGAGCCGGCTGTATCAAGAAACCATACCGAGCTTATGCTTAAGGGATTCGGGGCGGACATAAGGACAGACACGAAAAGACACTACAGCTGCATAAGGCCAGGAAGCCAGCTTACAGGACAGGATATCACAGTACCTGGAGATATCTCGTCGGCAGCATACTTCCTTGTGGCGGGACTTATCTGTCAGGACAGTGATATCCTGATAAGGAATGTGAATACAAACCCGACAAGAGCAGGGATCCTAAGTGTGATAGAGGCAATGGGAGGCAATATAGACTATATCGACAGGAGAGAAGTATCTGGAGAGGAGGTCTGTGATATAAATGTAAGGACCTCACAGCTTCATGGGACCGTGATAGAGGGAGATATAATACCGACACTTATAGATGAGCTGCCTGTAATAGCTGTTATGGCTGCCTTTGCAGATGGTGAGACCATAATAAGGGATGCTGCAGAGCTAAAGGTCAAGGAGTCAGACAGGATCGCTACTGTTTCAGAAAATCTCAGAGCAATGGGCTGCGACATCAGGCCGACAGATGACGGATTTGTGATAGAAGGGGGAAGACCGCTCCATGGAGCCCTGATCCATACCTATAAGGATCACAGGATAGCGATGAGCTTTGCCGTGGCCTCGCTTGCAGCAGACGGTGAGAGCGAGCTTGACGATTATGCATGCGTTGATATTTCCTATCCGGGATTCTTCAGGGATCTGTCCGGGCTTTGTGGCAAATCTTGACAAATCCCTTTGTTATGCTAAAATTTTAATATTGTGCCGGGCAGTAAAGGCGGCCGGGGCAATTCTTTTTATACATTGGAGGAAATAATGGATACTATTTATAACCATCGCGCCATAGAGGATAAATGGCGCAGGATCTGGGAAGAGAAGCCGGTAAATCCAAAGGACGATAAGAAGCCTAAGTATTACTGTCTGGATATGTTTCCATATCCGTCAGGAGCTGGACTGCATGTAGGACACTGGAGAGGCTATGTTATCTCTGATGTATGGAGCAGATATCAGATAATGCATGGGAAGTATGTGATCCACCCTATGGGCTGGGATGCCTTCGGACTTCCTGCAGAGAATTATGCCATAAAGACAGGTCAGCATCCTTCTATCTCAACAGCAAAGAATATTGCAAATATAAAGAGACAGGTAAAGCAGATAGGCGCAGTCTATGACTGGGACATGGAGATAAATACCACAGATCCCAGCTACTACAAATGGACCCAGTGGATCTTTGTACAGATGTTCAAGCACGGACTTGCCTATGAGAAGCAGATGCCGCTCAACTGGTGTCCGCACTGCAAGGCGGTTCTGGCAAATGAGGAGGCAGAGGGAGGAATCTGCGAGAGATGCGGAACCCCTGTCACAAAGAAGAACCTTCGTCAGTGGATGCTGAAGATTACAGCCTATGCAGACAGGCTGCTCGACGGCTTAAAGGATCTCGACTGGCCGGAAAAGGTCAAGAAGATGCAGACAGACTGGATAGGACGTTCCTACGGGGCAGAAGTGGATTTCCCGCTCAAGGATCAGCCTGATAAGCATATCACGGTATTCACGACGAGGCCAGATACTCTCTATGGAGCTACCTTCATGGTGCTCTCACCTGAGCATCCTATGGTAAAGGAGCTTACAACAGAGGATAAAAGAGAAGAGGTAGAGGCTTACTGCAGCCAGGCAGCAAATAAATCAAATGTAGACAGGGTGCAGAATAAGGAAAAGACCGGAGTATGGACCGGATCATATGCCATCGATCCTCTAAACGGTGCAGAGGTGCCGATCTGGATTTCAGACTATGTTCTTGCTGATCATGGTACCGGAGCCATCATGTGTGTTCCTGCCCACGACCAGAGAGACTGGGATTTCGCCAAGAAATTCGGCCTTAAGATAATCCCTGTAATAAGTCCAGACGGATCCGACATGAAGGATATGAAGGAGCCATATGTAGAGGCAAAGGGCAAGATGATCAATTCCGGCGACTGGAACGGAATGGATTCTGACAAGCTGAAGGCTGAGGCTCCAGACATGATTCAGAAGATGGGTCTTGGAAAGAGGACAGTAAACTACAAGCTTCGTGACTGGGTATTCTCCCGTCAGAGATACTGGGGTGAGCCTATCCCGATAATCCACTGTCCTAAGTGCGGAGCAGTTCCGGTTCCGGAGGAGGATCTTCCTGTAGTGCTTCCGGATGTGAAGTCCTACCAGCCAACAGATACCGGAGAATCACCGCTGGCTTCGATGGAGGACTGGGTAAATACCACCTGCCCGTGCTGCGGGGGCCCGGCTAAGAGAGAGACCAATACAATGCCTCAGTGGGCAGGATCATCATGGTATTACCTGCGTTATGTGGATGTGCATAATGACAAGGAGCTTGTAAGCCGTGACAAGGCTGATAAGTATCTGCCTGTAGATATGTATATAGGAGGAGTCGAGCATGCAGTCCTCCATCTGCTCTATGCCAGATTCTGGACAAAGTTCCTCCATGATATAGGAGTAGTGGATTTCGACGAGCCATTCCATAAGCTCTTCAATCAGGGTATGATTCTGGGCCCTAAGGGGATCAAGATGAGTAAATCACTTGGAAATGTGGTTTCCCCAGATGACATGATAGAAGATTATGGCTGTGATTCTCTTCGTATGTATGAGCTGTTCATAGGACCTCCTGAGCTTGACAGTGCCTGGGATGACAGAGGGATCGAGGGAATCAACAGATTCTTAAAGAAGGTCTACAAGCTTGTCATAGAAGAAAGCGCAAAGGATGCCCCGGAGACAAAGGAGCTGATCCGTCTCAGAAACCAGATGGTAAAGACTATCACCACAAGACTCGAGGCCTTCTCACTGAATACAGTAGTATCAGGATTTATGGAGTATACAAATACTCTTACAGATATTGCAAAGAAAGGCGGAGTCGATAAGAAGACACTTGAGACACTTGCGGTCCTTCTCGCTCCGTTTGCCCCGCATCTGTCAGAGGAGCTGCATCAGCATCTGGGATACACAAGCTCTGTATTTGAAGAAAAGTGGCCAGAGTGGGATGAGAAGCTTACAGAGGAAGATGAGATAAAGATGCCTGTCCAGATAAACGGAAAGACAAAGGCAGTCATATCCCTTCCAAAGGACATAGACAAGGAGAGCGCCTTAAAGGCAGCCAGAGAAGAAATATCTGACAGACTGACAGGAAACGTGGTAAAGGAGATCTTCGTCCCGGGCAGGATCATAAACTTTGTCATGAGGTAAGGATGGCTAACTCCTAACCCACAAGCTCTACCCCCTCAGAAGGAAAGGACCTACACATGGAAAAGATTACAATGACAACTCCCCTCGTCGAGATGGACGGGGACGAGATGACCCGCATACTCTGGAAGATGATAAAGGACGAGCTGCTTCTTCCTTTTATAGACTTAAAGACCGAGTATTATGACCTCGGCCTTAAGCACAGGGATGAGACCGATGATCAGGTGACTGTTGACGCAAGCAATGCGACAAAGAAGTACGGAGTAGCAGTCAAGTGCGCTACCATCACACCGAATGCTGCCCGTGTAGAGGAGTATGGCCTGAAAAAGATGTACAAGTCCCCTAACGGGACCATCCGTGCTATCCTTGACGGAACTGTTTTCAGGGCTCCTATTATCGTAAAGGGCATCGAGCCAAATGTAAAGACCTGGGAGAAGCCTATTACTATCGCCCGTCATGCCTACGGCGATGTCTATCGTGCTACCGAGATGAAGATAGACGGACCGGGAAAGGTAGAGCTCGTTTATACAAGGGCTGATGGAAGCGAGGAAAGAGCCCTGGTTCATGAATTCGACGGACCAGGTGTCGTACAGGGACAGCATAATCTGCTCTCATCTATCGAAAGCTTCGCAAGGAGCTGCTTTACCTTTGCACTTGAGAAGAAGCAGGATCTCTGGTTTGCTACAAAGGATACGATCAGCAAGAAGTATGACCATACATTCAAGGATGTCTTTGCCGATCTCTACGAAAAGGAATACAAGCAGAAGTTCGAGCAGGCCGGTATCACATACTTCTACACTCTTATCGATGATGCGGTTGCCCGTGTGATGAAGAGCCATGGCGGATTTATCTGGGCCTGCAAGAACTATGACGGAGATGTAATGAGTGATATGCTCTCATCAGCCTTCGGTTCACTGGCAATGATGACCTCGGTGCTCGTATCTCCTCAGGGCTACTATGAGTTTGAGGCTGCACACGGTACTGTACAGAGACATTACTACAAATACTTAAAGGGTGAGGAGACATCGACGAACTCTGTAGCTACCATATTTGCATGGAGCGGAGCCTTAAGGAAGAGAGGACAGATGGATGGTCTTCCTGATCTGGTCAGATTTGCCGATGCGCTTGAGAAGGCAACGATAGAGACGATCGAGTCAGGAAAGATGACCGGAGATCTGGCTCTTATCACAACGCTTCCTAACCCGACTAAGCTGAACAGTAAGGATTTCATCCTTGCCATAAGAGAAAATCTCGAGAAAGAATTAGGTTGATCCAAATATGATATTAAGTGTATCTGATCTGACAAAAAGCTTTGGAGACAAGGTCGTTTTTAAGGACCTTTCCTTTCAGATAAGAGAACATGAACACGTGGCCATTGTAGGTAACAATGGCTGCGGTAAATCAACGCTTCTTAAAGTCATAGTGGGCCAGGAGCCCGCTGACTCGGGAAGCGTTGTTTTTGCTAAGGACTCTACTTTCGGTTATCTGGCCCAGTATCAGGATGCAGATTATCCGGGTACCATCTATGAGTATGTCTACCATGCGAGGGAGGATATCCTTTTAATGGAGGATAAGCTCAGAGAAATGGAGTCTGATATGAAGACTGTAGGAGGGGATGATCTGGCCCGTCTTATGGATTCATATCAGAAGCTAAGTCATGAGTATATGCTTTATGGTGGTGACTCCTATCTGTCGAGAGTGGGTGGCACGCTAAAGGGTCTTGGCTTTACAGAGGACGATTTTGACAAGAGGATGTCGGAGGTGTCAGGAGGACAGAAGACAAGGGTTGCCCTATCGAGACTTCTCGTGACCAACCCCGATCTTTTGCTCCTGGATGAGCCTATAAACCACCTGGATCTGCGTTCAATCGAATGGCTTGAGAATTTCCTTGTAAACTACAGCGGTGCCGTGATCATAGTTGCCCACGACAGATATTTCCTTGACCGGACGGTCAGTAGATGCATAGACTTATCTGACCAGAGGGCGCATGACTATAAGGGCAATTATTCTGCCTTCATGAAGCAGAAGGATCTCTTCCTGCTGACAAGGGAAAGGGAGTTCGAGAAGCAGCAGAAGAAGATCGAGCATGAGAAAAAGGTAATAGAAAAGCTGGAAAGCTTCAACCGGGAGAAGTCAATAAAGAGGGCGGAAAGCCGTAAGAAGGTCCTCGATAAGATAGAGGTAATCGAGAAGCCAAAGGAAGCTGACAAGGCTATGAGGCTTTCACTTTCTCCTCTCTCATCGAGCGGAAAGGATGTCCTTACTGTGACAGATCTGTCCAAGTCCTTTGACGGGACAGAGGTCCTTAAGGACATATCGTTTGATATAAAGCGCGGTGAGAAGGTAGCTCTTATTGGAGACAACGGTATTGGGAAGTCTACTGTCCTTAAGATCATAAATGATATATTCCCTGCGGACTCCGGAAGTGTAAGGATAGGAGCCGGAGTAACAATAGGCTACTACGATCAGGAGCAGCATGGATTCGATGAGGACAATACTCTTTTTGATGAGATGCAGGGAGCCTATCCGTCTCTTAATAATACAAGGGTAAGAAACGTTCTTGCTGCCTTTCTTTTCAGGGATGATGAGGTCTATAAAAAGATAAGGGACCTGTCCGGAGGTGAAAGAGGACGTATATCATTAGCCAAGCTTATGCTTTCCGGAGCTAATTTCCTGATACTAGACGAGCCTACCAACCATCTGGATATGGATTCAAAGGAGATACTGGAGCATGCCATAAACAATTACGATGGCACGGTCCTTTATGTTTCTCATGACAGATACTTTGTCAACCAGACAGCAAGCCGTATCCTGGAGCTTAGGCAAGACGGGATCCACCAGTATCTTGGGAATTATGACTATTATCTGAAAAAACGTGAAGAGATAAGGACTGACTTTGGTATAAGCAAAAAGAAGGCAGAGGAGACCATGGAAAAGGCCTCCGCCGGCTCCGCCGATGACTGGAAGAAGCAGAAGGAGGAGGCTAGGGCAAGGCAGAAGAAAGAGAGAGAGGCCAAAAGGATAGAGGAAGAGATAGAAAAAAAGGAAGCGGAGAAAGAGAAGATCAATGAGGAATTCAGTGATCCGGCGACAGCCAGAAACTCCGCCAGACTAAATGAGCTTACTGAAAAGCTTTCGCTACTTGATGAAGAATTAAAAAAGCTATATGATGATTGGGAAGGGGTTTATGGAGAATAATATTTCTCAGGCCGTGATCAGACGGATGCCAAGATATTACAGATATCTGGGAGAATTACTGGAGAACGGGGTAGAGAGGATCTCTTCAAAGGAGCTTTCAGAGCGGATGCAGGTCACTGCGTCTCAGATAAGGCAGGATCTGAATAATTTCGGAGGCTTCGGCCAGCAGGGCTATGGCTATAATGTCGAGTTCCTCTATGAGGAGATAGGAAGGATCCTTGGCCTTACAAGGGTCCATAATGTGGCCCTGTTCGGAGTAGGAAATCTGGGCGCAGCCATTGCCAATTATGTGAATTTCGAGAAGCTGCCCTTTCGTATGATAGGCCTCTTTGATGTCGATCAAAAGAAAAAGGACAGGATAGTTGGCGGGATACCTGTGATGATGATAGACGAGTTCGAGGACTTCATAAAGGAGCACAGGGTAGACATAGCAGTGCTTACCCTGCCTAAGGATGCGGCAATGCCAGTAGCCGAGCGTCTTGTGAGTCTTGGCGTGAGAGCCTTCTGGAATTTCGCCCATGTGGATCTGATGGTGCCTGATGATGTGGTAGTAGAAAACGTGCATCTGTCTGATTCGCTGATGCAGCTTTCATATAATATGTCTGGCAGATAAGCCCTGGAGGGATAATATGGATCTGGAGGAAGTTAAGAGGAGAGTATCTGATACCAAGATACCTGTTCTGGTCCTTGACCAGAAGTGGCACAGACTCTTTGCGCTCGAGGGCAAGCCTGATGAAATAAAGACCTCAGAGGTCGCATTAAATGAGCTTCTAAAGGAGCAGGGCGGACTCGGGAATGAGCTTAAGGAGCTTAAAAAGGTAAAGAAGAAGCTAATGGCCAATATAGTAGATCATGTAAATGAGGCAGGATCTACCAATGTCACCAAGGATGCCTCTATGATTGACGAGACAAATCGAAGGATAGAGGAGATAGAGGACAGGCTCTTAGAGCTTCCAAAGGAGATAAAGAATGCAAACAATCAGCTGATGGAGCGTACTGTAGAGTTCGCCTATCAGAGGATGAGGACAAATACAGACGAGATAAATGAGATCTCGGAATGGATAAAGGATATCAGGGTAAAGCTCAAGAAAAATATAATAAGAAAGCAGAACCGGGAGATAAATAACCGTGAGATCTATTCCTATATGCACGATATCTTTGGCAAGGATATGGTGACGCTTTTTGATATCACGGATGATGATCAGATAGTGCTTACCAGCAAGGACTCATATATGTCGGGACATTCTGCAGAGGATAATGAAAACGATAAGGAGGATACTCCGGGAGAATGGAGATCAAAAGGTGCGCTCGGCAATCCTTTATCGTCTGTAAGGAAGGGAGGGGCAGCCGGTGAAAAAATGGATCCTGAAAAGACAGGAGATAATAAAGCTTCTTCCGGAAAGGAAGGATGACAGCAATAAGGGGACCTATGGAAAGCTTCTTATCATAGCAGGAAGACATGAATGTGCTGGCGCAGCCATATTAAGCACTCTTGCTGCAATGCGGTGCGGGCTTGGTATGGTAAAGGTAATAAGTGATAAGGGGAATTTCCAGCCGCTTATGAGCATTGTCCCCGAGGCTCTCTTTTCATCGGATACCTCAGCTGATTCCATACTAAAAAGTCTGTCCTGGGCGGATGCAGCCCTTATAGGACCAGGGATCGGCATGGATGAAAAAGCAGAGGAGCTCCTGCTTGCCCTGCTAAAAAGCCGGGGTATTCCGCTTGCTGTAGATGCGGACGGGCTGAATCTGATCTCACAGGATCATACGCTGCTGCTACTTTTGAAGGAAAAGGCCAGGACAGATCCTGTGATACTTACGCCTCATCTTATGGAGATGAGCAGACTATGCGGTAAGACCATATCATGGCTTAAGGAGCATAGGGAGGAGGCTGCAACAGAGTATTCTAGGCAGTATGGCGCAGTGATAGCGCTTAAGGATGCGATCACAGTCACAGCGGCACCTGACGGAGAGCTTATCATAAATACTACAGGAAATAACGGTATGTCAACGGCGGGAAGCGGCGATGTGCTTTCAGGTGTCATAGCTTCATTTCTGGCCCAGGGATGTAAGGCCCTTGAGGCGGCAGGCCTTGGAGTATATATACACGGAGCTGCAGGAGATATGGCAGCGGCGAGGTACGGAGTGAGAGGAATGAAGGCTCTTGATATAGCAGAGTCACTGGCAACTGTACTTATGCAGTGTGACAGGATAAAGGATAAGGAAAAGGAAGCATAAATGGACTTTTACAGAATATGCGCCAAGGTAGATCTCGACGCGATAGAGCATAATATAAGAGAAGTAAAGAATAGATGCAGAGAAGAAAAAATGTATGCGGTCTTAAAGGCAGACGGCTACGGTCACGGCGCAGTTCCGATCGCTAAGGATCTGGAAAATGATCCGGATATATACGGATATGCAGCAGCCACAGCAGAGGAGGCCTATGAGCTCCTTGATGCCGGAGTCAGGAAACCTATTCTCATCCTTGGCTTTACCTTTACCCATTCATATGAGAGGATAGTAAGACAGGAGGTGCGTCCTGTCATCTTTTCAAGAAAGATGGCGATGGATTATGCCGATACAGCGAGGCGGCTGGGGAAAAAGGTATACTGTCATATAGCTATAGATACCGGAATGGGCCGTATAGGATATCCTGTGACTGAGCAGGCAGCAGATGAGATAGCAGAGCTTTTCTCTGACCCGGTCCTTGTGCCGGAGGGGATATTTACCCATTTTGCAAGGGCAGATGAGAAGGATATGACATATACCAATATGCAGTATGACAAATTCTCTAAGATGATAGATATGCTCCATCAGAGAGGCCTTGATTTTTCCATAAGACATTGCTGCAATTCTGCTGCTTCAATGTATTATGACAGGGATAAGCTCGATGCGGTAAGGCTTGGTATCACGATGTACGGCATGTGGCCCTCGGATGATGTAGACCACAGCTTCCCGCTTGAGCCGTCTCTTACACTTGTATCCCATATAGTGCATTTAAAGACCCTGCCAAAGGGAAGCTCTGTAAGCTACGGAGGGATCTATGTGACTGATGGTGAGAGGAGGATAGCAACAGTTCCTGTCGGATACGCTGATGGATATCCAAGGTCCCTGTCCAATAAGGCAGAGGTGATAATCCGTGGGAAGAGATGCCCTGTGGTCGGACGTATCTGCATGGATCAGATGATGGTCGATGTGACAGACGTCCCGGAGGCAGCCAATATGGACCAGGTGACCCTGATAGGAAGGGATGGAGATCAGGAGATCACTATAGAGGAGCTTGGCAGGATATCGGGAAGGTTCAACTATGAGCTTGCCTGCGATCTGGGGATCAGGATACCGCGCCTTTACTACAAGGGCAAAGAAATGGTTGAGAAGAAGAAATTCTTCAGATAGGGCTTATGAGTATTTTTTCAAAGAATAAACAGAAGCGGACGCTGCATAACCTTGATCCCAACGTGACCGAGGAGGACATAATGTCCATGGTCAATGAAAGCCATGAACAGGGTAATCTCAGGGCCTCAGAGGCAGAAATGATAGAGAATATCTTCGCCTTTGATGACAAGGATGCAAAGGATATAATGACTCACAGATCAGATATTTTTGCCCTTGACGGGGAGATGACCTTAAGGGATGCCATAGCTGTCTTCGATAAGAGCCATTATTCCAGATTCCCGGTATATCTTAAGGATCTTGACAATATAATCGGGACTATCCATATGAAGGAGCTCTTTCATTTCGCGATAACAGACACCGACAGGACCAGAAAGATCCGCGATATTGACGGACTTATAAGAAAGGCAGAGTTCATACCGGAAACCCACTCCATAAACACCCTCTTTACCCAGATGCAGTTCCAGAAGCTTCATCTGATGATAGTCGTTGATGAGTATGGACAGACATCTGGCATCATCACTATGGAGGATATCATAGAAGAGATTGTCGGAAATATCCAGGATGAGCATGACCTCGATGAGAGACTTATAGTAGAAAAGGCTCCGGGGGTATATATAATAAGCGGAAAGGCACCGCTTACGGAGGTGTCAGAAAGGCTTGGGATCGATCTTACTGAACCGATAGAGTCGGAGATCGAGACGCTGAACGGACTCCTGCTCTATCTGTACGGACATGTCCCGGAGGAAAATGCCCATTTCAAGCTAAAGGCATTCGGATATATATTTGAAATCTTAAATGTCCACGAGAGGGTCATAACAAAAGTAAAGGTATGGAAGGCTTGAAAGAAGAACCATATAATGGTAAAATATTTAAGTTAAATAAGATGGAAAGGATATTTATTCAAAATGTCAGGACATTCAAAGTTTGCTAATATCAAGCACAAGAAAGAAAAAAATGACGCCGCAAAGGGAAAGGTATTCACAATTATAGGACGTGAGATAGCTGTTGCGGTAAAGGAGGGAGGTCCTGATCCTGCAAATAACAGCAAGCTCCGTGATGTGATCGCGAAGGCCAAGGCTGCAAATATGCCTAATGATACTATAGACAGAGGTATAAAGAAGGCTGCAGGAGATGCAGGGAGCGTCAATTACGAGACTGTCACCTATGAGGGATACGGCCCGGGCGGAACTGCTATAATAGTAAAGGCTCTTACAGACAATAAGAACCGTACAGCCGCAAATGTAAGGAATGCTTTCTCAAAGGGACACGGAAATATAGGTACACAGGGGTGTGTATCATATATGTTTGACGAAAAGGGTCAGATCATCGTCGATAAGGAAGAGGCCGATACAGACGCCGATACTCTGATGATGGAGGCTCTTGACGCAGGAGCAGAGGATTTTGTCGAGGAGGATGACAGCTATGTGATCACGACTGATCCGGCTGATTTCTCAGATGTAAGACAAAAGCTCGAGGATCAGGGACTGCCTATGGCTGACGCCCAGGTCACCATGATCCCTCAGACCTATGTGACTCTTTCGAGTGAAGAGGACAAGACCAATATTCAGAGGATACTTGACTGGCTCGACGATGACGACGATGTCCAGGAGGTATATAATAACTGGGAAAATGACAGCGAGGAATGATCTCCTCACGATAAAGGAGGCAATGCTATGAAGAAGATTCTTTTTGCCGCAAGTGAATGCTTTCCGTTCGTAAAGACCGGAGGACTGGCCGATGTAGTTGGCGCTCTCCCCAAGGAATTTGACAAGGAGAACTGGGATATAAGGGTTGTGATCCCTGACTATACCTGTATACCGCCGAGATTTCGTGACAATTTCAAGTTCAAGACCAGCTTCCAGATGTCGGGCGGACCTCTTATGGGTGAAAAGTATGTTGGCGTTATGGAGTATGAATACGCAGGCGTCACCTATTATTTCATCGACAATCTTGAGTATTTCGAGTGCTTCTATCCATATGGAGACACCAGATACGATATAGAGAAGTTCATCTATTTCGACAAGGCAGTCCTGTCCATGCTTCCGGTGATCGGCTTCAAGCCTGATATAATCCACTGCCATGACTGGCAGACAGGCTTTATTCCGGTCTATCTGAAGAATGAATTCCAGGGTAATGAGTTCTTCTGGGGTATGAAGACTATTATGACGATCCACAATCTCAAGTTCCAGGGAGTCTGGGATATAGAGACAATAGAGGGGCTTTCGGGATTTCCGTCATATCTGTTCACACCGGACAAGCTCGAGTTCAATAAGGCAGGGAATATGCTTAAGGGCGGTCTGGTCTATGCAGACTATATCACGACAGTTTCTCAGACCTACTGCGAGGAGATCCAGACGCCTTATTACGGCGAGGGACTCGACGGACTTCTGTCATCAAGACATTTCGATATGCAGGGAATAGTAAACGGTATCGACTATATTACCTATGACCCTTCGACAGATATGTCAATATTCAAACAGTATGATGTTTCCTCCTTCCGCAGGAACAAGAAGATAAATAAGGAAAAGCTCCAGGAGGAGCTGGGGCTTACTGTGGACGGAAAGAAATACATGATAGGTCTTGTATCGAGACTTACCGATCAGAAGGGGCTCGATCTGATAAACTACTGTATGGACGGTATAGCAGATGATAATACCCAGTTCGTAGTAGTTGGTACCGGAGAGAACCGCTATGAGAATATGTTCCGCCATTATGCATGGAAGTATCCGGATCGGATCTCAGCCAATATCTATTACTCAGAGGATATGGCAAGGAAGCTGTATGCTGCGGCAGATGCCTTCCTTATGCCGTCACGGTTTGAACCATGCGGACTTACCCAGCTGATAGCCTTCAGATACGGAACCATTCCTATCGTAAGGGAGACAGGAGGACTGAAGGATACAGTAACTCCATACAATGAGTATGAGAAGACCGGGGACGGCTTCTCATTCAAGAACTATAACGGAGACGAGATGCTAAATATCGTCAATTATTCCAAGGAGATCTATTTCACGAAGAAGGTCGAGTGGAATAAGATGGCGGAGAGAGATATGAAGAAGGATTACTCATGGAACGCCTCAAAGTTCAAGTATGAGGGGCTCTACAATTATCTCTGCGGAGATACACAGAAAGGTTAATACAAGGCAGCAAATGTCAGGCACAAAGAAAAAAAGGAAAGGCACTAAGGGTTCCACAAGCGCGAAGGGCGCCTCGGGAGTCAATAGAGATGTATATCTCTGGCTTTCCCTTGCAGTCTGCACACTGCTGCTACTCAGCAATTTCGGGCTCGGAGGGAAAGCGGGAAATGTTATAAGCCGTTTTCTCTTCGGGCTTTTTGGCGCGATAAATTACGTGCTCCCGATAGGACTTCTTATCGGGATTTTTTTTGCTATATCGAATAAGGGCAACAGGATAGCCGAGGTAAAGCTCTGGGCATCCGTTCTTTTTATAATCTTCCTGGACGGGATCATAGATCTGTTCGGATACGGATCAGATCTGCCTTCGCCAGGCAGGGCATATCTTATTTCCTATAGAGACAGAACAGGCGGAGGGTTTTTCGGAGCTGTAACGGCTCTTATTTTTTCAAAGGCCTTCGGAGCTCTTGCCGCAGGAATCCTGCTTCTTATCTTCATGATCATATGCACTGTGCTTATCACAGAAAGGGGATTTCTAAGTCACCTTATAGACAGGAAGGATAAGGACATACAAAGGCCAGCCCGGGAGGATAAGAAAAGGGCAGAAGAAAAACCGGACAAGCCTCCTGCCAGGAAAAGAAAGGCGATAAAGGGCGTAGCCCTTACTCCGTCATTCATTAAGAATGAGAAGGTAAAGGACCATAAGGACGGACTAAGGGAGATCACTGCCGATCAGATAGAAGATGATGACAAGGCAGATGATAAGGAGATAGAGCTGCCACAAGAAATAGAGAAGCAGGAGGTTGACCTCCATAGCGGATGCGAGGTGAAGACGAATATACATATTCCTGATGAAAGGCCGCCTGAGCCTGATCCGGTAGTTCCTGATCCAGAAGATATAGAAGCATCGCCTGTTGAGGCAGCAGAAAGCGGTCAAGACAGCAGAAAAGAGCCAGAGTCATTGCAGCAGGAGGAGACATTTTATGAAGCACCTGTGGAGCAGAAGACAAAAGAGCCTGCTTGTTGCGCTACAGCTACTGATCCATCCATTGATAAGAGTCTTCCAAAGAAAAAGGACTACATCTTTCCGACTTTTGACTTGCTAAAGCAGGAGAAACAGAATGGAAATGCGAATACAAGGGAGTCCCTGCAGGAGACAGCAGACAAGCTTTCAACGACTCTCCATAATTTCGGGGTCAATGCACAGGTGACAGAGGTGACCTGCGGACCTACTGTCACAAGGTTTGAGATCCATCCTGAGATAGGAGTAAAGGTATCAAAGATAGTAAACTTAGCCGATGATATCAAGCTTAACCTTGCTGCATCAGATATAAGGATAGAGGCACCTATCCCGGGAAAGAGTGCCATCGGGATAGAGGTTCCCAACAAGCATACTCAGGTAGTGCCGTTCAGGGAGATGATGGAGTCAGATGAGTTCCGTAAGACGAAATCAAGGATAGCCTTTGCAGCAGGAAAGGATATAGCCGGAAAGGTAATAGTATCTGATATAGCAAAGATGCCGCATCTTTTAATAGCAGGAGCTACAGGCTCAGGAAAGTCGGTCTGCATCAATACCATAATCATGTCAATCCTTTTCAAGGCCAGACCTGATGAGGTCAGATTCATAATGATAGATCCCAAGGTGGTCGAGCTTTCTATCTATAACGGTATCCCTCATCTGATGACTCCGGTGGTAACCGATCCTAAAAAGGCAGCCGGAGCCCTCCAGTGGGCAGTAAACGAGATGACCGACAGATACAAGAAATTCGCCCAGACCGGTGTCCGTGATATAAAGGGCTACAATGCCAGGATAAAAAATGGTAAGATAGGAGTCAGGGACAAAAACGGAGAGACCGTAATGGTTGAGACCGAGAGGATGCCTCAGATAATCGTCATAGTAGATGAGCTGGCTGATCTGATGATGCAGTGTCCCAAGGAGGTAGAGGGAGCCATATGCCGGCTGGCCCAGCTTGCGAGAGCCTGCGGTATTCACCTGGTAATAGCTACCCAGAGACCGTCGGTAGATGTCATCACAGGACTCATAAAGGCAAATATGCCAAGCCGTATAGCCTTTGCGGTGACAAGTGGTGTGGATTCCCGTACCATACTTGATATGAACGGGGCTGAGAAGCTTCTGGGCAAGGGAGATATGCTCTATTTCCCTCAGGGACTTTCAAAGCCTGAAAGAGTCCAGGGAGCCTTTGTCCCTGACGAGGATGTGTCGAGGGTAGTCGATTATATCAAGAAGATGAATGGCGGTGATGCAGAGTACGACAGCAGCATAGAGGAGTCGATCGAGGAAAGTACTCCTGCCTCATCTGGGGCTGACAGAGATGGAAATAATGATTTCGACCAGCAGGACCAGTATTTCGCTGATGCTGCTTATCTGATAATAGACAAGCAGAAGGGATCTATCGGTATGTTGCAGAGGAATTTCAAGATAGGCTTCAACAGGGCGGCCCGGATCATGGACCAGCTCGAGGAGGCCGGAGTGGTCGGAGCTGAGACAGGCACCAAGCCACGCGCAGTTCTTATGACAAAGGAAGAGTTCGATAACTATCTGGAAGGTATATGAAACAGGAGGCAAGAATGAAGTCAGACATCGAGATAGCACAGGAAGCCGAAAAGCTAAGGATCGAGGAGGTCGCAGAAAAGGCCGGCATACCTCGCGATTCACTTGAGTTCTATGGTAAGTACAAGGCAAAGCTTTCAGAGGAATATTTACGGGAGCTTGATAAGAAGGAGGATGGCAAGCTGGTCCTTGTCACCGCAATAAATCCTACTCCGGCAGGTGAGGGTAAGACCACTACTACGATAGGACTTGTTGATGCTCTTAACAGACGTGGTGTAAAGACAGTTGCTGCCCTAAGAGAGCCTTCACTCGGACCATGCTTTGGTATAAAGGGAGGAGCTGCCGGAGGCGGCTATGCCCAGGTGGTCCCTATGGAGGAGCTGAACCTTCACTTCACAGGTGATTTCCATGCTATTACGAGTGCCAACAATCTGCTTGCAGCCATGCTTGACAACCATATCCAGCAGGGCAATGAGCTTGGCATCGATCCAAGAAGCGTGGTCTGGAAGCGCTGCATGGATATGAATGACAGGGTGCTTAGAAATATCGTCGTAGGTCTGGGCAGAAAGCCGGATGGAATGCCTCGTGAGGATCATTTCGTTATCTCGGTAGCAAGCGAGATCATGGCGATCTTTTGTCTGGCAGATGATCTTCATGACTTAAAGGAGCGCCTTAAGAAGATAATAGTTGCCTACAATTTCAAGGGCCAGCCGGTCACTGCAGAGGACTTGAAGGCAGTAGGCGCTATGGCAGCCCTTCTTGTTGATGCTATAAAGCCTAACCTGATCCAGACCTTAGAGCACAATCCGGCCATAGTCCATGGAGGACCTTTTGCAAATATAGCGCATGGCTGCAACTCTGTCCGTGCTACAAAAGCAGCAATGAAGCTTGGTGATATAGCAGTCACAGAGGCAGGCTTCGGAGCCGATCTCGGTGCTGAGAAGTTCTTTGATATCAAGTGCAGGAAGGCCGGACTTCATCCTGATGCTGTAGTCCTCGTTGCTACTATAAGGGCTCTTAAGTATAATGGAGGTATCCCTAAGGATCAGCTCAAGGAGGAAGATCTCGATGCTCTTAAGAGGGGAATAGTAAATCTGGAGAAGCACATAGAAAACCTGAAGAAATACAAGGTCCCTGTGATCGTAACCTTGAATTCCTTCGATACTGATACAAAGGCAGAAATCGCCTTTGTAGAGAGCTTCTGTAAGGAAAGAGGAGCAGAGTTCGCTCTCTCAGAGGTCTTCGCAAAGGGAGGCGAGGGAGGACTGGCTCTTGCTGATAAGGTTATAGGGACACTAAAGACTAAGAAGAGCGATTTTGCTCCGCTTTACCCGGATGATTTGCCGCTTGAGCAAAAGATCGAGACTATCGCGAGGGAGATCTACGGTGCAGACGGAGTAAGCTATGCTCCGGCCGCAAAAAAGGAGCTGATAAAGCTTAAGGACCTGGGAATGGATTCTCTTCCTGTCTGCATGGCAAAGACACAGTATTCTCTGTCAGACAATGCAAAGGCACTTGGCAGGCCGAGCGGCTTTACTGTAAATGTAAGGGAGATCTACCCATCAGCAGGAGCCGGTTTTGTCGTAGCAGTTCTTGGAAATATCATGACAATGCCTGGCCTTCCAAAGCATCCGGCAGCAGAGAATATCGATGTGACAGATGATGGAAGGATTGTTGGGTTGTTTTAGTAGGTGTTGAGGTGAGAGGTGAGAGGTGCGAGGCCGCTGTCTGAGGCTTTAAGTTTCGAGATGAGAGCAAGCTGAAAGCGAATCTCGAACCTGGTGAAGAGAAAGAGAAAATATATAATGAATATTATTGATGGAAAGAAGATCTCTACGGAGATCAAGGATGAGGTAAAGCAGGATGTAGAGGCCCTCAAGGCAAAGGGGATAAAGCCATGTCTTGCAGTAGTTCTGGTAGGAGATGATCCGGCCAGCAGGGTCTATGTCAGGAATAAGATAAAGGCCTGCGAGTATACAGGGATCAAGTCGGTCTCAGTCACAATGCCAGCCGATACGAGTGAGGATAGTCTGCTTGAAAAGGTAGCAGAGCTTAATGCAGACAGGTCAGTGCATGGAATACTTGTCCAGCTTCCTCTGCCTGCCCAGATAGATGAGCAGAAGGTGATAAATGCGATAGATCCAGATAAGGATGTGGATGGATTCTCACCTGTATCAGTCGGAAGGCTGTCTATCGGCCTTAAGGGATTTACCTCCTGCACACCAGCAGGTATAATAGAGCTGCTCAAAAGAAGTGGCATAGCAATAGACGGCAGGACCTGCGTGATCTGTGGAAGGAGCAATATAGTAGGAAAGCCTATGGCAATGCTTCTTTTAAGAGAAAACGGAACAGTCACGGTCTGCCATTCCCATACCAGGGACTTAAGGGCAGTCACAGGCGAGGCAGACATCCTTATAGCAGCAATAGGAAAGCCTAAGTTTTTTACAGCAGACTATATAAAGGATGGAGCAGTAGTAATAGATGTCGGAATGGACCGTGACGAGAACGGAAAGCTCTGTGGAGACGTGGATTTCGATTCTGTAAAGGATAAGGCATCATATATCACTCCTGTCCCGGGAGGGGTAGGACCGATGACTATTGCCATGCTTATGAAAAACTGCGTGGAGGCAGCCCAGGAGTAGCGGCCTATGAAGAAGAAGCTTTCGATCGGAATCATAATAGTGATAGCGCTGATGGGACTTATATATTATCAGTACACCACATCATTCTCCTACCAGTATACACAGGGGAGAGCAGCCGAGACAAAGAAGGAATACAGCAGTGCGGTGCTGCATTACAGAAGGGCTCTAGAAAAGAAGCCTGAGGATGTAAGGACCCTTTATTCTCTGGGAAATGTCTACTCAAGGCTTGGTGGTCAGAAGGAGCTTGCCAAGTCATTTCTGCTCAAGGCAGTTTCCCTGGACGGGAACTATACCCAGGCTTTTTCTCTTCTCCTGAAGCTCTATGAGAGCGACGGAGACTATGATTCGATGGAGAATGTGCTTAAGTATGCTGATGGAGAAGAGACTAAGGCAGTGTTCAAGGACTTCCTTATTAAGCCTCCTGTATTCTCACAGCCATCGGGAAGCTATGACGATGATATAGTCCTTACACTTGAGACGCCTGAGGACGAGAGCGATTATCAGATATTCTATACGACGGACGGCAAGGCTCCGAACGGGGTTCACGGACATCTCTATGACGGGTCCTTGTATCTGACAGAGGGCAAAAACGTCGTGAAGGCCGTATGCAGGAATACCAATGGCAAGTTCGGAGAGGTCGAAAAAAGGGTATACCGGATAAAGTACAAAACTCCGGCAGAGCCTAAGGCTGATCCGAATGGTGGAAAGTTTACAAAAAAGAAAAAGGTGACCCTGACGGCCGATGACGGATGCTTTATCTATTATTCCTGGAGCAGGAAGAGCAGGACACCCGATGCATCAGATCATAAGTACAGTGAGCCGATTGAGATACCAAAGGGATATCATGTTCTGTCGGCAGTGGCCATAGATCGTCATGGCAAACGGAGTAAGGTTTATCATATGGGGTTTTCATATTACCCGGATAAGTGAGGAATATGAGGATATTTGATATCATAGACAGGAAGAAAAACGGAAATACCCTTACAGATGAGGAAATCAGGTTTTTTGTAAAAAGCGTGGTTGACGGGAGCGCATCAAACGAGCAGATCGGAGCCATGCTTATGGCCATTGTCATCCGCGGTATGGATGAGTGGGAGACAGAGATACTGACACAGGCCATGGCAGAAAGCGGAGACCGGATCGATCTGTCAGGAGTCGATGGCATAAAGGTAGACAAGCATTCGACCGGAGGGGTAGGAGACAAGACAACCCTGATCCTGGTTCCGCTGGTCGCATCGCTAGGCATTCCGGTCGCCAAGTTTTCAGGAAGGGGCCTTGGCCTTACAGGTGGCACTATAGATAAGCTTGCCTCTATACCTGATATGCATACCAATCTGACTGAGGACCAGTTTGTCTCTCAGGTGAAGAGGATAGGAGCGGCTATAGCAACTACCGGGAAGAACTTAGATCCATGTGACAAGAAGCTTTATGCCATAAGAGATGTGACGGCTACAGTAGACAGCATACCTCTTATAGCATCTTCCGTCATGAGCAAGAAGATAGCATCAGGAGCCGATGCAGTCGTACTCGATGTCAAGTGCGGAAGCGGAGCTTTCATGAAGGATAAGAGAGGAGCGACAAGACTTGCAGACCTCTGCATAAAGATAGGCAGAAAGGCAGGACTTAGGACGTCAGCCGTGATCTCAGATATGGATGAGCCGCTGGGAAATGCAGTAGGCAACTCTCTTGAGGTAAGGGAAGCCATAGAGGTTCTTAAGGGGCAGGGACCAAGTGACTTAAAAGAGCTTACACTCCGTCTGGCTTCACATATGGTCATGCTTGCAGGAGTGGCTGATTCAGCAGAGGAGGCAGAGGAGATGGCTCTTAAGTCTATCTACGAGGGTAGAGCCATAAACAAGTTCAGGCAGCTTTTAAGAGCCCAGGGAGGAAGGGATGTGACAGAGCATCCTGATCTACTCCCGGGAGATAAGTTCAAGGGAGAGGTTACAGCAGATCGTGACGGATATATAAGCTCTGTTGATGCAGCATCTATAGGACATGCGGCAGCCATACTCGGCGCGGGACGGCTTAAGAAGGAGGATCCTATCGACTACGGTGCAGGGGTTTACCTTTGCAAAAAGAGAGGAGACTATGTGAAAAAGGGAGAGAGACTTATGTATCTCTACTCGAAGAGCCAGAAGCTTATTATGGATGCAGAGGATGACATCAGAAATGCGGTAAGCTTTTCGGAGCAGAGGCCGGAGGATAAAAAGATCGTTCTGGAGGAAAGGTTTTAGTTGGAAGAGATTAGTCTGCAGGTTCCTGAAAAGGACTTAAGAAATATTTTCGGTGAGTTTGATTCACATGTGAAGCTGCTGGAAAAGGAGCTCTCTGTCTCATTTATATTAAGAGGCGATCAGGTCAAGCTGTCCGGCCAAGATACAGACAGGGCCAGGAAGGTATTTGATGAGCTTCTGCTTTTGTCTAAGAGAGGTCACCAGATCACAGACTCAGATGTCAGATATGCACTTTCTATAGAGGATAAGACGGATGCAGATACGCATCCACTGGTCACGCTTGATTCGGATGTGATCTGCCATACCGTATCCGGAAGACCGGTAAAGCCAAAGACTCTTGGACAGAAGGAATATGTGGATACTATAAGAAAGAGGATGATCACCTTCGGAGTCGGACCTGCAGGAACAGGAAAGACCTATCTGGCAATGGCGATAGGTATCACAGCCTTTCTTCATGAGGAGGTAGAGAGGATAATCCTTACCCGTCCTGCTATAGAGGCAGGCGAGAAGCTGGGATTTTTGCCCGGAGATCTCCAGTCCAAGATCGACCCGTATCTTCGTCCGCTCTACGATGCGCTCTATCAGATAATGGGAGCCGAGACCTTCCAGAGAAATATGGAAAAGGGCACCATAGAGGTAGCACCTCTTGCCTATATGAGAGGCCGTACCCTTGATAATGCCTTTATAATCCTCGATGAGGCCCAGAATACAACACCTGCTCAGATGAAGATGTTTCTTACCAGGATAGGCTTCGGAAGCAAGGCGGTGATCACAGGTGATGCGACTCAGAAGGATCTGCCGGCCGGAAGCAAGAGCGGACTGGATGTGGCCCTTAGGGTACTTCGCAGAGTTGATGAGATCGGAGTAGTAAGGCTTACAGGAGCAGATGTCGTGCGGCATCCTCTTGTACAAAAAATAGTAAAAGCTTATGAAGAATATGAGGAAAAAACGAAGGCAGCAGGAAAACGTCGCAGACACTGAGGCAGTAAGGATAGAAAAGACTTATACGACAGAGATAAGGCTTCATCCCAGACGGGTAATGATGACAGTCATCATTATTTCAGTAAGCGTGATAGCTGCCTGTCTCTATGCCTACAGAGGCGGACTGGCAACAGGAGGCGTCCTCTGCGAGGCTCTGGTCATCCTTCCGCTCTGTCTTACCTTTGCCCTTTTCATGATAAACGAGAGAAGGTCAGGAAGACTCTGGTATGATGATACCGAGTACGAGCCCTTTACAGTATTATATGTGATAGCAGAGGGACTATTATTTGTCCTGACATTTTTCCTGCCTGACTATCTATCTCCTGTCATGATAGTGGCTCTTCTTCTTTCGTCGTTTAGGAACAGATTGCTTTCGATGACCGGCTCATTTATCATAATAAGCTCCTTTGTCTTCGGCTTGGGCTCGGATATGCATACGGTCTGTATTCTCTATTGTGAGGCGGTCATAGCGGTAATGCTTTCATCTGTAATAACAGAGGCCAGTGGAGCTGACAGGGCCTTCCTTTCAGTAATGACAGCCTCGGTCCAGTTCATCCTGCCCCTGTCGGGAAGATATTTCAGTAAGCTTTCTCTGGAAAGGACTGATCTGATCTATGCGGCAATAGAGGCGACTGCTACAGCAATCTACGGAGTCCTTATCATGCCGGCTGTGACTGGATGGGTAGGCCGGGAGAGAAGATACAGCTATCAGACCATAATAGATAACGATTATCCTCTGATAGAGGATATAAAGCTTTTTTCGGCAGATGAGTATGAGAGGGCAAGGAAGCTGTCAGTCCTTTCCCTGAAGGCAGCTCAGGAGATAGGAGCAGATCCTTATCTTGCAGCCGCAGGCGGACTCTACTACAGGGTAGGCCTGATAAGGGGTGATAAGGAGATAGACTGTGCAATGGAGATAGCCGCAGAGAACGGCTTTCCGGAGAAGCTTACAGCCATACTCTATGAGTATCAGGGACTGATACGTCGGCCTACGACAAGGGAATCAGCCATAGTCCATATGTGTGATTCGGTGATAAGACGGCTGGATGCCATATCGAGAAAGGGAGATCAGATGGAGAGCGGCTGGAACAAGCAGATGCTTATCTATCAGGCCTTCAATGACCTTTCGCTTTCAGGAATATATGACGATTCCGGGATTTCCATAAACCAGTTCCTGCGTATCAGGGACAGGCTCGTAAAAGAGCTCTGACATTTTTGATTTATTAAAGGATAGAACAATGACCTTACTGATTGATGATCTCGTAACAGATGGACTTGACTCTGACTATAAGGAGCTTGCAGAGTCGGTGATAAGTGAAACGCTTGACCTTTTATCCTTCCCTTATCCTGTCCAGGTCTCCCTGTCACTGGTAAGCGAGGAGGAGATCCATGTAGAAAACAAGGAGTTTCGGAATGTGGACCGGGTGACTGATGTCCTGTCTTTTCCAATGCTTACCTTTCCGGCACCGGGAGACTTTTCCTTTATTGATGAATGTGATGATATAAGGGATCCGGATACAGGAGAGGTGGTCCTGGGAGATATAGTCCTCTGCACCAGGAAAGTCATTGATCAGGCAGCAGAATTCGGCCACCCGGTCAGAAGAGAATATGCCTTTCTGATAGCTCACAGTATGCTCCATCTGCTGGGCTATGATCATGTGAGGTCAGACGAGGCAAAGGAGATGGAGAGATTAGAGGACCAGATACTAAATGGTCTGGGAATCGGAAGGGACTGACGAGATGAGCCGTGCCAAAAAGAGCGATGTGAACTTTCTGATGCAGGGGTCGCTGCTTGCGGTTGCCTCGATAATAAGCAGGGTGATAGGCCTTGTCTACAGGCTGCCGCTCACAGCCATAATAGGCAAGGAGGGAAACAACTATTACGGGACAGCATTCGAGATCTACAATCTGATCCTGCTTATATCCTCATACAGTATTCCTCTTGCAGTCTCAAAGCTTGTAGCGACAAGGATGGCAGAGGGTCAGGTGAGAAATGCCTGGAGATTCTTGAAGGGAGCTCTTCTTTTTGCTACGGTAAGCGGAGGAAGCTTCGCTCTTGTCGTATGGTTCGGAGCGGATTTCTTTACAGCAAGGCTTCTTGCGACCCCTCTGGCTTCTATAGCCCTAAAGGTCCTGGCCCCGGTCATATTTCTTGTGGCTATAGCAGGAGTCCTGCGCGGATTTTTCCAGGGGCTAAACAGCATGATGCCTACGGCCCTGTCTCAGATAGCAGAGCAGATAGTAAATGCTGTGGTATCAGTGGTTGCCGCATATTTCCTTTATTCCTTCGGAGCAAAGGCCGGAGCTGTGCTTGGAGATAAAGCTGAGTATGCTGCGGCCTGGGGAGCTGCCGGAGGAACTCTTGGTACAGCCATGGGAGCCCTTACATCCCTGGCATTTCTTATCTTTGTGATATCAATCTACAGTAAGCGCTTCAGGCGGATGATGAGAAAGGATAAGACAGGAGGCCATGAGAAATACGGGGATATCCTCTGGTTGCTCCTTTCTACTATAGTTCCTGTCCTTCTGTCAACGACACTTTATAATATCTCCTCTATAATAGATCAGGCAATCTTTAAGAACTATGCTCTCTTTCAGGGCATAAAGCAGCATACGATAGATGTCTGGTGGGGTGTCTATGCCGGACAGTATAGGGTTATAATAAATGTGCCTATTTCTATAGCTTCATCGATAGCAGCCTCATCGGTACCGGCACTCATCACCTCCTATAAGGGAGGGAATATGGCAGATGTAAGAGCAAAGATCCATTCTGCGACAAGATTTATAATGGTAATAGCCTTTCCATGTACGATCGGGATCTTCGCACTGGCAGGTCCTGTCCAGAGACTTCTTTTCTCTGATACGGATCCTACCTCTGCATATATGCTTATGGTAGGAGCAGTATCGGTACTTTTCTATTCTCTTTCCACCCTAAGCAACGGACTTCTGCAGGGAATAGACAAGCTTAGAATACCGGTAAAGAATGCAGCGATCTCGCTTGTCCTTCAGGCTGTCTTTCTCGTCGGGGCAATGCAGCTTTTCAACCTTGGAATCTATGCTGTGATACTGGCGAATGCCTTCTATGCGTTTCTTATGTGCCTGCTGAATGGGAGGGCAGTGATAAAGTATTCGGGGACCCATCAGGACGTGAGGTCTACCTATATTACCCCTCTTGCAGGGTCAGTCATAATGGGAATAGCAGTCTATCTGGTCTATATACTGGCAGAGGGCCTTACAGGTTCAAATGCGCTTGGAACCATACTTGCATTCTTTGCGGGTGTATTCGTATACTTTGTAGTGATGCTTCTGCTAAAGGGGATCACAGAGGAGGAGCTAAGGCGTATACCTCATGGAAACAGGCTTATTGCCATAGCTGAAAGGATGCATCTTCTCTAATGAAAGAAATCATAGTCATAGGAGGCGGCCCTGCCGGCCTCATGGCCTCGATCACTGCCGCAGAGGGAGGCGGCAGGGTCATGATCCTTGAAAAAAACAGCGAGGCCGGAAGAAAGATCCTTTCTACCGGAAACGGCAGATGTAATTTCACAAACAGACATATGGATGCTTGCTGCTACAATACTGATGACAGGAAGCGGATGATGGCTGTGATAGATGCCTTCGGAAACGAGGCTCTGATCGACTTCTTCAGGGACTTAGGAGTCATGACGACAGAAAGGGATGGATGGTGCTACCCGGCAAGCCTCTCGGCTGAGTCCATACAGCTCGCTCTTATATCAAGGGCAGAGCGGCTCGGGGTAAAGATAAAGGGAGGAAAGACAGTAAGAGGTATCAGGAAAAAGACAAACAGATTTCTTGTCGATACGGATGGATACTCATATGAGTCTGATGCAGTGATACTCTCAACTGGTGGTCTGGCCTCTCCCGGCTCAGGAAGCAGCGGGGATGGCTTTTCATTTCTAAGTGAGCTTGGGGTCGGGCTTATTGATCCCTCTCCAGCCCTTGTCCCGCTGGTGACAGAGGATTCTTTTCTTAAAAAAGCATCAGGAGTAAGAGTTGATGCAGGGCTTACTCTTCTAATAGAAGGCAAAGAGGCAGGAAGCTCTTATGGCAACCTGCAGATCACGGATTTCGGGATATCGGGTATTCCTGTCTTTCAGCTGTCCTCAAAGGCAGTAAGAGCCCTTGATCAGGGAAAGGATGTTGAGATAGCTGTTGACCTGCTCCCTGAGATAGAGGAGAGTGCCATATATGAATATATGCAGATGGCAGCAGAGAGCCTTAAGGAAACAGACATGACCTGGCTATTAGTCAGTGGCTTTTTTCCAAGAAAGCTTGCCAAGGCCCTGATGGGAAAGAGCATGACTATAGGAGAATGGGATGGACGTCCTCCAAGGACAAGGGGTATAGTCCTTAGGATAAAGGGATCAAAGGGCTTCGGGTCGGCCCAGACCACATCGGGCGGAGTGCCGTTTAGTGAGCTGTCTTGCGACCTGTCGATAAAAGGGATCCCGGGACTTTTCGTCTGCGGAGAGATAGTCGATGTGGATGGGATCTGCGGAGGCTATAATCTGCAGTGGGCATTTTCATCAGGCCATGCTGCCGGAAAGGGTGTCCTATGAATAAGCTAATAATCATTTCAGGTCCTACAGCAGTAGGAAAATCAGCTGCATCCGTTGCTCTGGCAAGGATGATTAAGGGTTCAGTGATCTCAGCTGACTCAATGCAGGTCTACAGGGGCATGGATATAGGAACAGCCAAGATCACAAGAAGAGAGATGCATGGAGTAAGGCACTTCGGGATCGATATACTAGAGCCCGAGGAGAATTATGATGTGACAGAGTTTGTCTCCATGGCAAAGGGCGCTATGGAGAGGATCTATGGTGACGGAGAGATACCGATAATATGCGGTGGGACCGGATTCTATATCCAGGCCCTGGCCTATGGCATAGACTTCGGTGAGGAGGATGGAGATACCGCCTTTCGCGACAGCCTCTGGGAATACGCAAGGGAGCATGGAAATGAGGCCCTGCATCAGAGACTTTTCAATGTAGATCCCAGGAGCGCAGAAAGGATCCCTGCCGGAAACGTAAAGAGGGTAATAAGGGCCATAGAGTATTACCGTATCCACGGAGAGAAGATCTCAGACCATAACGACGGGCAGAGGAAGAAAAGCTCTCCCTATGATCTGTCCTTTTTTGTGATAACAGATGACAGGAAGAAGCTTTATGAGCGGATCGATAAAAGAGTGGACGCCATGATAGAGGCAGGTCTTGTCGATGAGGCCCGATTGATATATGACCGGATAGGAGAAAGGGACTGTACTGCTGCAAAGGCCATAGGCTATCGCGAGCTGTTTTCATATTTTCGAAAAGAGACTACGCTTGATAGGGCAATAGAGCTTATAAAGCAGGATTCCAGACACTTCGCCAAGAGACAGCTGACATTTTTCAGGCGCTATCCCGAGGTGATCTGGATCGACAGAAGAGACTTCGCAGACACAGAGGAAATAGCTGGGTTCATCAAGGAAAAGGCCGGTATCGATAGGTAAAAAAACAGCTGTAATCATCAGAGCGGTATCGGTGCGTGAGGAAATAGCTGGATTCATCAGCGCAAAGAATGGTATTGGTTCATGGGTATTGTAATAGATAATATAAAGCTTACTCCATTTGAGGACGAAAAAAAGGGACTTCTTCGCGAGGCGGCGGGGCGGCTTCGTATAAGCGAGAAGGCGATCGACAGGCTTACTATCCTTAGGAAATCTGTCGATGCAAGGAAGAAACCTGACGTCGTTCTTTTATACCAGGTAGCCGTTTTTGGAGCCTTCAACGAAAAGAAGCTCCTGACAGATCGCCATATAAAAAATATTAGAAGATACGAGAAAAAAGTATATAGGATAAAACATAAGACCTCAGACCTCGCACCTCACACCTCACACCTCACACCTCTCACCTCACAAAAACGCCCTGTAGTCGTAGGCTTAGGTCCTGCCGGTCTTTTCGCGGGACTTATCCTCGCTGAGGAGGGCCGCTCTCCTATTATAATAGAAAGAGGAGAACCGGGTGAGAAGAGAAAGGCCGATGTAGAGGAATTCTTCAGGACAGGTCACCTCCGTCCTGACTCCAATGTCCAGTTCGGAGAGGGAGGGGCAGGAGCCTTTTCTGACGGCAAGCTTAATACAGGAGTCCATGACAGGGAGGGCCGCAACAGGTTCGTGCTTGAGACCTTTGTGAAATACGGCGCGCCGGAGGAGATACTCTATGACGCAAAGCCTCATATAGGGACAGACCGCCTTACTGGCGTGATAGGCAACATAAGAAGAGCCATAGAGGAAAAGGGCGGTGAGGTCAGATTCCAGACCAGGCTTAGCAGGATCATAATAGAGTCATCTCATGTAAGAGGCATAGAGACAGAACATAATGGAGTGATAGACCAGATAGAGACAGATGATCTGATCCTGGCCATAGGACATTCAGCCAGGGATACCTTTTATCAGCTCTATAGTCAGGGAGTCCCTATGCAGGCAAAGGAATTTGCCGTAGGCTTTCGTGTCGAGCATCCTCAGGACTTCATCAGCCGGGCCCAGTACGGAGACCAAGCAGCAGCGGTCCTTCCGCCAGCACCCTATCGCCTGTCCATGAATGGAGAAAGGCGGCATGTCTATTCCTTCTGTATGTGTCCGGGCGGTTATGTGGTAAACGCTTCATCTGAGCAGGGCCTTCTGGCTGTAAACGGTATGAGCGACTACGCCAGAGATTCAGCAAACGCCAATTCCGCTATTGTCGTATCAGTAGGTGACGGGGAATATGACCTGAATGATCCGCTGGGTGCCATAAAGTACCAGCGCTCTCTTGAGAAGAGGGCCTATGATCTCTGCGAGGGACTTATCCCCCAGCAGCTTTTTGCAGACTTTGTCTCTGACAAGGAAAGCTCATGCTACGGCGACTTCGAATCTCTGACTAAGGGAGGTCATAAGCTTACAAATCTCCGGGGAATATTCTCCCCTGATATAGAAAATGCCTTTATAGAGGGTATGAACTATTTCGATAAAAGGATAAAGGGCTTCGCCCGTCCTGATGCGATCCTCAGCGGAGTAGAGAGCCGTACCTCAAGTCCGGTTCGAATACCGCGCGACTCATCCTTCCAGTCATCAATCCGTGGCCTCTATCCATGCGGAGAGGGCGCCGGCTACGCAGGAGGGATCACATCGGCAGCTATGGATGGTGTGAGAGTGGCTGAAAGTTTCGAGATGAGAGCGAGCTTATAGCGAAGCTCGAATCCGAAACGAAGCCGTTCTTTGAGATTAATGAGAGCGAGCCATAGGCGAAGCTCGAATTTAGCGAAAAGAACTTCCTTGTTAGCGAGAACGAGTCGTAGACGAAGTTCGAGCCACAAGCGAGGCCGTTCTCTGAGATTGGTGAGACCGAGCTGATAAGCGAAGGTCGAACCTAGCGAAGAGAACTTCCTTATAGGCGAAGCTCGAATTTAGCGAAAAGAACTTCCTTAGCAAAATAGGTCAGAGGTGAGAGGTGTGAGGTTTTAGGGCCTAGGGTTTAGTGGAGAGAACAGTTATGTTTGTTTGCAGCTAGTGCAGTCCCTCTGTTATGATCTTAAGGGCCTGTATCTGTCTGGAGTTAAGGGAGCTTACATCAAGGACTGCCTGAGGCAGCTCCTTTTCCATTCCAAGCAGATAGTCTGTCGAGCATTTATAGAGGGTGGCAAGCTTCATCAGGACCTTAAGAGAGGGCTCTATATGTCCGTTTTCATAATCGGCAAGTGTAGACGCAGAGATTCCTATAACTTCAGAAACGACTTTACGTGACAGGCCAAGAGCCTGTCTTTTTTCTTTTAATCTAACAGCAAGCCCTTCTATCATCTAAAACCTCCGAGTGGAACCTTCCTTTTCTTATGTCTTTATTCCGGACAGCCTGATACCATCCATATCAATGGGGCCGCTTCAGATATATGTCATTTCTTTGAAAACATCCGAGAGCAGCCGATAAGACCTAACTACTATAACCGATAATCTTATATTAAAAATATAGAAACTTGCGTTAATAACGCAAAAATGATAAAATTTCTGCAATGATAGCAAAAGTCAACACCTATGTCAGGTGTGTGTATTAAAGAAAGGTTTTCAATGCGCTTTTTATCTTCTGATATCAGGCTCTGTGAGGAGTTCGCCAGACGGCTGTCTCTTGCAGCTTCTCAGATGAAGGACGGTGTCCCGATTTCCAGAGCTCTTGCCGAGGCAGGGATCAGTCATTCTACCTTTTCTACGCTAGTAAAGGGGCTAAGACAGCGCGAGGCCTCTTTTGTATCGGATCAGGAGATAAGAGAGCTAAGGCCTCTGGCTTGGGAGGATGATCTGGCAGGCGATCTGTTCGAAGAGATGGTATATATACCGGGGGATTTTCCTGAGGAGCTTTCACTGATAGAAAGGGAGGAGCTTTCGGATCAGGAAAGGGAGGTTATCGACTTATATTACAGAAACAGGCAGAGCACAGGCAAGATAGCAGATAGGCTTTCCATCCATCCTAATACTGTAAGAGCTATAAGGGAGAGGGCTATTAGGAAGCTTAGAAGAAGGCGTGATGACCTGGTCCTCGGATATGAGTATCTGAAAAGGCTGTCTGACCTGAAGGAACAGTACAGGCAATATAAAAGAGAGCTCTTATGGATAAGTCAGGCCAGGGCCTTTATAGCAGACCTTGAAAGGGCAGGAGACAGGGAGCTTGATCCTGATCAGATGTTGCCTGAGGAGAAGGCTTACTTTACCAGACAGGGAGTTCGGACATTAGGCGATGCCATGGAGGCGGATCCATCTGAGATATTCTATGATCTGATAGAGGCAGCAGAGGGCTACGGGGCAGAGCTTATGGCAAGGATGGACCTGGAGGAAAGAGACAGGGAGGCGATAGGACCTGATACGCCTCTTTCTAAGACAGGCCTTAGTAGAAGAGCAGTCGAGGCCCTTTCTGCAGAGGGTATCCATACAGCAGGAGAGGCGCTTTCGCTGAGTGAAAAGGAGCTTATAGCCGTTCCAGGGATAGGATATGCCCAGATCATAAGGCTCTACTACGAGGCGATCCACGGCAGGGAGAGGAGATCAGACAGTAGAGATGAATGAAGATTATGGCTTGCGTTCAGGAAAATCATAGAATAAGCAGCAGACGGTTATCAGCATAGAAAGGGATAAAAGTGGCAGTAAGGGCAGAAGACCAAAGGGTCGTAAGGACTATAGCAGCTCTTAGAAGGGGCTATACAGACCTGCTTTCGGATTGTGGAATGGATCAGATCACAGTAAAGGGACTATGCAGCTATTGCAGGGTCGACAGGAAGACCTTCTATCTGCATTATAAGAACCTTGATGACTTAAAGCACGATATAATAGACGATGCGGCAGAGGGACTTTGCCAGAGGCTTAAAGGAGATCTGAAGGAGGATATAGGCACGATCTACGACTTCTTCGATAGTAACGATGGGATCTATCAGCTGATCACCCATGAGGGGCAGGGCGGTATAAGAGGAGACTTTCTCCACAGGATTTTTTCCTCTGATGCCTTCAGCGGATATGGGAGAGGGGCCGATCAGGATATAGTAGAGGGCTATCTCTATTCGATCTTCTATATCTATTCTGATAACAGGAGGAGGTCAGATCCGGCCGATACCAAGAGGCTTTGCGGCCTCTGCTTTGATCTGATCCGGAATGGTTTGAAAAAAGATTGAAAAAGTTTAATTGATAAAAATAAGACATCTGAGCATATTTTACTGTTTTCCCCACACTTGATAAGCAAGTGTAGAATAAGTCCGTATTTCCAGATTGCGCCGATTTTACGCCTCAGACAAAGAAGATTATAGTGGTAAATGTCCTAAGGAGAGAAGCAACACATCAGCGTAAGTTGCTATCCATTTCGAAGGCATGAGGGACTCAGGTCCTGATTGCCAGAGGAAAGGCTCTCCCCAAGGACTGTGAAGAAAACACAGTCAGATTGACATAGCGGGACGCATCCGCGACAGTCTATCGCCTCGGCTGTGTGAGTGGTTTGGGAGGACGCTCCTTCACTTGTACCATGATAAACATTCCATGATGAAGGAAGGGGATAGGGCCAAGGGCACAGGGTCCAGGGTTTTGGAGCTTTAGTTTTATCAGAATTTCAAGATTCGGCTAAACTTCAGTAACCCTAACCCCTAACCCCTAGCACCTAGCCCCTAAACCTTCGGAAAGTGAGGAATAATAAAAAATGTTAAACATGAAAAAAGGTTTAGCTATCGTACTTGCAGCTGCAACTGCACTTACCTTCGCTCCTGTAAGCACACTTGGACTTCAGGGCGTAGTTGAGGCACAGGCTGCTACGGCTGTTAACGGATCAGCGACAGTTACGTTTGCCGCTGACGCTGTCAGCAATGAAACTGGAGTCGTTTCAGGCAACACCACTAATGTTGTAAAAAGTGGTTCTACGTTTACAGTCATACTCAAAGCAACAGGTGATAGCGCCATAACTACAGTATCAGTAGCAGTAAAGAAAAAGAGCGATGACACTGTTGCAACAGGGCTCACAGCCGATAAAACAAGTGTTTCTGGCCTGAGCAAAGCCAAGAGTGAGGTCGTAACTGTTACTGCGGGCGCTACAGCCACATCAGATGACTACTATGTTGAGCTGACAAATGGCACATCAGTAACAAAAGTGCCATTCCACTACAACGACAACGCAGCTCAAGATGCAGCAGATACAGCTGCACAGGGAGCTTCAGCTACCTACGGCGGTGTTAAGGATGCTATCATCGCAACAGACAACACTACTTACAGCCTTGTAAGCAGTGATGTTTCTTTCGACATCGATGGTAAAAACTACACAGCAGACCAGCTTAAGTGGTATCTGACGAAAGCTCCGAGCACAACTCCTACGAACATGGGATTCACTCAGGGATCAGCAGTTATCACCGAGAGTGGAGCAAATGGCGTAGGAAAGCTTTCTGTGAAGGTAGCAAATGCTAAGCAGTTCGCAGATGACACACTCGGGGCTAGTATTGTAGGTGTTTACACCTCAGGTGCTGTAAACAAGATCGTCTACAACCACACGATCTCTGTAATAGGTGCTGATCCAGGTGTCATAACAAACGTCTATGACGCAGGCACGATCGCCACTGATGAAGCCACAGTAAACGCTAAAACAACATCTGCTGATCCTCTCAGCAAGGATTTCCTGGATGGTATACAGTTCATTGGAACCAACAACAAAAAGCTGAACGGATCGAATTCAACTGTTGACTACGCAAATGCTGTGGGTGGCATCAACTTCGATAAAGGAGGAATCGTCGATTGCGTTAAAGCGGATGGTAACGCTGTAAAGGATTCAACAATCAAAAAGTCTGCTACTACTACTTTAGGCGACGGCGTATACTATGAGACCTACTATGTTCCTTATACAGATAACACTGAGAATGGAGCAACAGGTGTCAAGTTCATCGCTCAGATCAACCTTGCAGTTTCTGTAAACGCTGGTCCTTCAATCCAGGTAAGAGAAGGGAACTATGTATATAGTTCTACAAGCAATACCCCTGTTGATGCGAAGGTTATCGACTTAGACCTTGCTACAAACAAGACCTTTGATCTTGCTTCTCACATCTACTCAAACAAGGATAACACTTCATATTCATATGATGTTGATACCCTGAACGTGACTGTAAGTGACAAGGGAGTTGTAACAGCTTCTAAGGTTGGTACAGCAGTAGTAAAGATCACTCCGAAGGCTAATGGCGTATCAGGTGCTCCTGTATATGTATTCTTCAGAGTGAACGCTAACTCAGATGACCAGATCACAGTAACAGGCAAGGATGGAGACAAGGCTACTGTTCTTACTACAAGACAGTACAACGGGAACAACGCTAATCTCACAGACGAGAGAGCACTTGCAGCAGCTCAGGTAGGCTATGACCAGATCGAGGTAACAGGTGACGAAACAGCAGATGTCAAGGAGCCTCTTACTGTAAAGGGAACTGGAAACCTCTCTTATGCACTTGCAACTACACCAAAACATGGTGAGTCAATCGATCCTAAAACTGGTGTTGTAACGATCTCTCATGATTATCTGAATGCTCAGGCTAAGGCCAACAAGAGTCCGGCATATGTATTCCCTGTAAAGGTTGTTTCTACTGAGACAAAGACTTCTGCACTTACAACCGGATACTTCTACGTAGTAGTTGACTATGCTGATGCTACAGTTAATGGTCTTCAGAGTTCATATGATCTCGGAACATCAGGAATAGCTACCAGCCGGGCTTCATGGCTCAATCTTGGAACATCCAGCGTCATCAATCCAAAAGACGACAGTTTTGTTCCTGTACATGTAAGCTCAAATGCTGACCTTACAACTGATGTTCTTGAGAAGAAAGATCAGCTTGATAACAGCACAATCTACAACAATGATGACAAATCTGCTTTCATAAACAACTTTAATGGTAAGTTATACAGCTTTGTTGAGAGAGCTACTGTAGCAGGAAAGACTGAGCACCTTCTTGTTACTGCTAGTGACCCAAGCCGTAAGATTGGTAATACATACAAGGTTGTAACAGTTAAGTCTGTAGCAGGTCAGAAGAACTACGTAACCAAGATCACGAATGCCGCAACAGGTAAGACTATCTATGAGACGAATGCAGTTACTTCAGGAGCTTCTATCGTAATCGACAAGACTACTGTAGTTAAGGTTTCTGTAGCGTATACTCCAGCAGCTTCTCTTAACCCTAAGTCTGATCCTGCATTCACGATCGGTGACGGAGAGAATGCCTTCAACTACAACACCCTTAATTACTTCGTGGCAGCTACTGAGAACCCTAAGACTTATGAGGTTACTCTGATCCCGAGCCAGGAAGGAACTCAGATCGTTTCAATCAATCCTACACAGGGCAGACTTTCTGAGACTGACTACTCTCTTGTAGACAGCGACTCTACAAAGCTTGCTGTTAAGTACGATACTACTCCGGTTCCTGCAAAAGTAACTGGCTTAAAGATTGCCAACAAGAAGGGTGCTGCTGTCAAGGTTTCATGGAAGAACCAGGGATCTGGCATCAAGTATCGTGTCTACAAGAAGGTAGGTAACGGTGACTGGGTAGCCAAGAACGTATCCTCAAGCTCAACTTCACTCAAGGTAAAGAAGGGCGCAAAGGTTACTGTAAAGGTTAAGGCTTACGCAAAGAGTTCTTCTAACAAGACTATCTGGGGACCTAAGGCAACTCAGGCTTCTAAGAAGACTGACAAGAAGTAATACCCAATCCTTCGAATTTTTAACAATTTGACAAACAGTGTTTAACACCCGGGGCACCCTGTAAACGCCCCGAGGATCTATAAAACACAGATCCCGACCGCATTATCCCAACAGGATATCTCCCATGCGGGCGGGATTTTTTCATCTCTGAATTTACTTATAAACAGTTTTTAATGTTAGACAGGAGGATATATTTATGATGGAACTGATGGATGATCTTTTGATTAAATGTGATGATTGCGATAACGAAATGAAAATTTGCCGGGATGACTTCGATTTTGAGTCTTGCTCCTATGACCATGGTGACAATGGCATGGGCGATGAGATTGAATACTATTGTAATGAGAATATTTCATGCAGTAAATGTGGAAGAAAAATAAATATAAAGATATCAGGATATGAGTATCCTGTAGGTGCAAGTTTGAAACAAAGTAGCGCTTAAGGAAAACTAAAAAAGGGCATAGTAAACAAGCTGTATTTTTACAGCCTTTTAATATTGGATATGGATCAAGACTCAATCAGCTGGCA